>NZ_JANSJA010000133.1:0-12795 GCF_047462335.1 Synechococcus sp. H60.1 | reverse complement strand
AGGTATTTCCTAGCCTGGCTGCTCTAGCCTATCTAGCAACAGCTTTCTGATGCTCTCGAGCGCCCTAGGAGACCTGTCCCAACCCAGAGCAAATCCCGCAAAGCGGCAGCTTCTACTGAAGCTTGCTGGCCTTTTGGGCGTGGCCGTTCTTATTTTTGGGTAGCCCATCGATTGGGATTTTTTGGAGTTATTCAAGACTGGTTTGCCAAAGCTCTGGTGGAAGACTTGGGGCTGCTGGGGCCAATGCTTTTTTTCATTGCCATTTACATCGTGGCCATCTACATTGTGGCGACGGTGCCGCCTCTGCCGGCTTCGCTGCTGACCTTGGACGCAGGAGCTGTGGGGCTCGGCAAGCCCTACGGGAAGGGGTAAAGCAGGGCTAGGCCAACCTAAGTCAAAGTGGCCTTGCGCAGAGGCTCAGCCAACCAGTTGGCAGAGGGTCTCCTGCCTTTCTCGGTCTTGTTCGGCCAGTTCCTGGATGGCGCGTTGGTACACCTGGGCAGGTGTGGATCCCTGGTTGACCTGCTTCAGCCAGCGCTGGGCCTCATTGCCTTCCTGGAGCAGAGTTTGCAAGGGAGCCAAGAAGCAACCCAGCCCTTGGGGCTGGCCCAGGCGCCACGCTTCAGTCAGCAGCTCTTCAATCCACTCCTGGGCTAAGCATTCCCGGCCGGTGCGCCAGTCAATCAGCCGAGCTTGCAGGGACTCACGGGCAGCAGCCTGCTCGTTGGCCTCGCAAAGACTCTCCAGCTCCGCTGGGGTAAAAGGCCCCCCCAAGGGATCCAGCGCCTCCGGGTGGGATAGCAATTGCCAAAGGCGGGCCTCTACCAAGGCGGTGATGGCCAGGATCATCACCGGATCTGCCACCAGGTCGCAGATGCGCAGCTCCACTCGGTTGAGGTGATAGGGCCGCTCCGGGCCGTTGGGCCGTACAGAAGTCCAGAGGTGGCGCACGTTCTGCATCGTGCCCAGGGCCAGTTGCTCCTGCATCCAGGCGATGTAGTGGGCGTGATCCCGGAAGAAGGGCACCTGGGCCGGCGTTTTGGGAAACACCTGCCAACGGCTGGAATGGTAGCCCGTTACCTGGCCGTCCAGAAAAGGAGAAGAAGCGCTCAGGGCCAAATAAAGAGGGGCTTCCGCCCGCAATAGGCGACAGGCGAGAAAAATGGCTTCCGTATCCGGCAGACCGACATTGATGTGGATGCTGGCGGTCACCACCCGCGTGCCGTAGGTGCGCTCGATGTAGTCGTGGTAGGGGTTGCCCGGATCCGAGCGCTCGAAGTGGTCACTGCCGCCCAAAGCCAGCGTGCTCCCCGGCAGCAAGGTGTAGGGGCCAAGACGGCGCAAAAACTGCCGCAGTTGCAGGCGAGGCCGAAGCAAGGCACAGAGCAGGTCTTCGTAGCGGCGAAGGGGCGGGGTGATGTACTCGACGTTGCGCCGATCGGGTTCTCGCACAAACTCCGGCAAAGCCTGGCAGATGCGATCCGATAGGCCCACCACTTCCCCAGCGGCGGTGCCGGTGTACATTTCTACCTCAAAGCCCTTGGTCAACAGCACAGGCCAGCCTCCAGCCGCAGCCCCATCAGTTTAACCTTTCTCTTCTTCACCCATTTTCCTGAGATTTTGCAGGAGATTGGCCACTGGAGGGGGAGTTTCTCGTCCTACTGTTAAAATGCTTGGCAATGCTTGGATGCAGCTGGGGGGGAAGAATGGAGTGCGGGATCCCATCTATATCCTAGGGGCGGGGCCGGCGGGCATGGCGGCTGCCTATCGCTTGACCCAGCTAGGCTTCCCCGTGGTGGTGGTGGAACGAGAAGACAGGGTCGGGGGCCTGGCCAAAAGCATTCGCTACCAGGGGTTCATTCTCGACTATGGCCCGCACCGGTTTTTTACCAAGATCCCAGCGGTGCTGGAGCTGTGGAACCGGGTTTTGGGATCCGAACAGGTGACTGTCCGGCGGCTTACCCGCATCTACTACCGCAAGCAATATTTTCAGTACCCCATCCAAGCTTGGGAAGTCCTGCGCAAAGTTGGCTGGTGGGAAAGTCTGCTCATTGTCCTTTCCTACCTCTGGGCCCAACTCATCCCCCGCCCAGCTCCCCAGAACTTTGCCGACTGGGTCAAAGGAAAATTCGGCAGCCGGCTTTTTCAGATGTTCTTCAAAGGCTACACGGAAAAGCTGTGGGGGATCCCTTGTACCGAAATCAGCGCCGATTGGGCTGCCCAGCGCATCAAAGGTCTCAGCCTTGGGCAAGCCATCCGCAAGGCCCTGGGGTGGAAGCGCGGCTCTGTCAAATCACTGATTGACCAATTTCAGTTTCCTCGCCTGGGATCCGGTCAGCTCTACGAAAAAATGCAGGAGTTTTTGCTGGCCGAGGGTCAAGAAGTTTGGCTAAATACGGAGGTCATCGCCCTTAGGCATGAGGGATCCCGGATTGTCGAGCTGCAACTGCGCCATCTTCAGGATGGAAGGGAAACATGGGTCTCCCCCTCCCACGTCATCTCTTCGATCCCTCTGACAGTGTTGGTGCAGAGCCTGCGGGAACTGCCTCCCCCAGAAGTGCTGCAGGCAGCCCGCAACCTCAAGTTTCGCAACACGGTTTTGGTTTACTTGATTGTGGAGGGATCCCAGCTTTTCCCCGACAACTGGCTGTATATCAACGACCCAACAGTGCAGGTTGGTCGGGTAACCAACTTTGCCAATTGGTCACCGGCTATGCTCCCCAACCGGGAACAAACCCCCTTGTGCTGTGAGTATTGGTGCAACTTTGGGGATCCCTTGTGGCAAGCCCCTGAGGAGGAATTGCTGACTTTGGCTGAGAAGGAGCTACGCCAAATTGGCCTGCTGCAAGGCCAGAAGATCTGCGGCGGCTTTGTGGTGCGCCTGCCCCGCACCTATCCTATCTATGCCGGCAGCTACAAAGAAGATCTAGCCATTTTGCAGAGGTATCTTGGCCAGTTTGAAAACTTGCAACTGGTGGGTCGCTACGGCTCGTTTAAGTACAACAACCAGGATCACAGCTTGCTGATGGGCCTATTGGCGGCGGAAAACGTCCTCCGCCCCGGCAGCCACGATCTCTGGCAGGTGAACTCCGATGACGATTACCAAGAAGAGATCAAAGTGCCACCCCCACCTGCGAAGGTCCGGCGATGAGCTTCTCTCTTAGCCATCTGTTGCGGCAAAGCCGGCAGCGTCTTGCCCCTTTCTCTATCCAGGTTCTGCTGCCAAGCTTAGCCTTGACAGGGTTGCAGATCTTCTTAATCTCCCTTTGGAGCCAGGAGGATGACTATGCTTCCATCTTCAAGGGTTTAACCCAGTGGGATAGCCATTGGTATTTGGGGATTGTGCGGCAGGGCTATCAGTTTGTCGGCTTTGACAAGATTGCCTACGAGCAGAGCAATGTGGCCTTCTTTCCTGGCTACCCTCTGGCCGTTATTGCCCTCAGCCGCTTGTTGCGGGTTGAGCCTGAGTTAGGGCTTTACCTGACCGCCCAGCTCTTTTGCTGGCTGGTGTGGGTTTATCTCCTTCTACTTTACCGTCTCTGGCAGATTCCCTTGCTTTGGCAAGTCCTGGCAAGTTTGATGATCTTGGTCTATCCCAGCAGCTTTTACCTTGTCGTGGGCTACAGCGAGTCCCTCTTTACGGCCAGCTTGTTGGGTTTTTTCTATTGGTCGGCCCACTTGAATTCAATGAGGTCAGGGCTCCTGGCCGGGATCCACGGTCTGGTGATGAGTGCCACCCGCATTGTGGGTTTGCCGGTGGCGCTGGTTCCTCTGCTGCGGCTATCCCGCCCTTGGTTTTGGAGAGCCAGCGCCGTTGTTTTGGCCTTGTCGGGCGGGCTGAGTTTTTTCCTCTACTGTCAGCTCCGCTTTGGCCGCTGGGATCTCTACATGGAAATGCAGCGCTACTTTGGCCCCAGTTCTTTCGATTACCTGGCTATTATTCAACCTCGTACTTATGCCCCCCTCTTTTCTCTTGGGTACTGGCAGTCTTTGTTTTCCTTTTCCGAGGCTTTGGGGGATGGGATATGGGCCATTTCCCTCAGTCAACTGTTTGTTCCCCTCACCCTGGGATCCCTAGTTGTTACCAGTTTGCTGGATGGGTGGAGTGTCCTGGCCGGCAAGAGCCGGCGCTGGCAGGAGCGGCTGGGGCTCCATTTGGCTGCCTGGATTATGTTCTCCATTTCCGTGGCCGGCATGAGTGCCGTGGCCCAGAGAAGTATGATCCGCTACTGCCTGCCGGTTCACACCCTGCAGGTGCTGGCCTGGTTGCATGGGATCAGATACACCGATTTCAGCTTCATCCCCCAACAGGTGCGTTTCTATCTTGGCAGTGTCCTGAGGCTGGGCTACTGGATCTTGGCTTTAGTCTTCTTTGCCCTAAACCAAATCCTCGCCTGGCGCTACGTCCAGCATCTTTGGGTGGCTTGATCGAACCTTGGTGGTGAAGCTGATGAGTTTGCGTCCTAGCCTTCTGTTGCAGCAGATTCGCAAATGTTTAGTTGGCTTTTCTACTCGGATTTTTTTGCTGGGCTTAGCGCTGACTATCCTACAAGTGTTAACGATATACCTCTGGACAAAACGCGGCAGCTATGCTTCTGCTTTTACAGCCCTGAGCCAGCGCGATAGCTATTGGTACCTGAGCATTGTAGAGCGGGGGTATCAGTTTGTGGGCTTTGACAAGATTGCCTACGACCAGAGCAATGCAGCTTTCTTTCCCGGCTATCCGCTGGCGGTGGCCGCCATGAGCCGCCTATTAGGAGTTGATCCGGAGCTGGGGCTTTATCTCACTGCTCAGCTCTTTTGTTGGCTGATGTGGGTTTACCTTTTCCTATTTTACCGCCGCTGGCAGATTCCCTTGCTTTGGCAAGTCCTGGCAAGTTTGATGATCTTGGTCTATCCCAGCAGCTTTTACCTTGTCGTGGGCTACAGCGAGTCCCTCTTTACGGCCAGCTTGTTGGGTTTTTTCTATTGGTCGGCCCACTTGAATTCAATGAGGTCAGGGCTCCTGGCCGGGATCCACGGTCTGGTGATGAGTGCCACCCGCATTGTGGGTTTGCCGGTGGCGCTGGTTCCTCTGCTGCGGCTATCCCGCCCTTGGTTTTGGAGAGCCAGCGCCGTTGTTTTGGCCTTGTCGGGCGGGCTGAGTTTTTTCCTCTACTGTCAGCTCCGCTTTGGCCGCTGGGATCTCTACATGGAAATGCAGCGCTACTTTACTGGCGTGCAGGCCAATTACCAAGCCCTTTTCCAAGCTTCTACCTATGTTCTTTCCCCTGAGCGATGGCAAGTCTTGCTCTCTCCTTCTGCACCCGTGAAGGATCCTGGCCTGTGGTCTGATGCTCTCAGCCAACTGTTTGTGTCTGTTACGTTGGGATCCCTAGTTGTTACAGGCTTGCTGGATGGGTGGAGTATCCTGGCCGGCAAGAGCCAGCGCTGGCAGGAGCGGCTGGGGCTCCATTTGGCTGCCTGGGCCATGTTCTACATCGCTGTAGCCGGCATGAGTCCCCTGGGCCAGCGAAGCATGATTCGCTACTGCCTGCCGGTTCACGTCGTACACGTGCTGGCTCTCGTGCACTGGGCCAAGCACACAGATTTGGGCTTTCTTCCCCTCTGGGCTCGTCCCCACCTGAGCAGAGTTCTCAAGCTGGGCTATGGGCTTCTGGCTCTCATCTTCCTCGTTCTCAACCAGATCTTGACCTGGCGCTACGTTCGCCATCTCTGGGTAGCTTGACTCCACTTTCTTGAAGATAGGATGTGAGGGATCCCGACTTCTCCCCAACTACGAGCTGTGGCGTTTTCTTCTCCCCGCAAGTTGCCTCGGCAGAAATCGTCCCTGCGGGTGGCTCAGACCATTGACCCCGCCAAAATTTACCCCTGCCCCTGTTGCCACCAAGGTCAGTTGCGCCTGATTACCTTGACTGAGGCTTTTGGCTGCAGCCGTTGCCAGCATATTTTTGCCATCACCCCCGACCGCCTGCACATTGAGCAACTGGCGGTTTCCTACCCCTACCGCAAAATGTGGTTCTGGAACGGCCATCAATGGGTGTTGCGCCGGCAAAGCACTTTCCAGGGATCCATGCTCTTGGGCCTCACCCTCAGCCTGGGGGTTGCTTTGGGGGTGGGGTTTCTCAGCGCGGTGCTCTTTCCCAGCCAAGCCCAGTTGCTCAGTTGGTTCCTGATTCTTTGCCTGTTGTTAACGCTGTTGATGGCGACGGCAATCCTGCTGCTGCGTCGGCCTTGAGATGCTTGGGATCGTTGCCAGGGATCCCCAGTTTCAGCTCTTGTGGATCTAGCCATTTCTTGTTAGCAGTGGTCAGGAGCAGGTCTGTCGTCGGTCAGCCAGGCAGGAGGGAAGCGAGTGACCGATTTTGGTTCAGCTTTTGACCTCAGCACCACCCTGCGCCAGGTGCGCCGCTTGCTGCCTCAGCTCCAGCGCTTGAGCGGCGAAACCAAACGCCAGGCCCTGCTGGCCCTCTCGCGCCGTTTGCTGGAGCGCTCCGATCTCCTCTTAGAGGCCAATACCCTCGACCTGGAAAGCTGCCGCGAGCAAACTGTGCCGGAGTGGATCCTCAACGGCCTCAAGCTCACCCCGGAGCGCCTGCAGCGATCCGCCCAGTTGCTTGCTCTCTTGGCCCAACAGCCGGATCCCATCGGCAGCCTGGAGAGGGGGTACCGCCAGGACAACGGGCTGTTCATTGGCCGCTACCGCGTCCCTTTGGGGGTGGTGGCTTTGGTCTATGAGATCTACCCCGAGTTTGCCCTCAACGGCATTGGCATGGGTCTCAAGACGGGCAATGGCGTGCTCTTGGCCAGCAGCGGCCCCATCCAGAAAACCCACCAGGCTCTAGTTACCCTATTGGCAGAAACAGCTTACGAACACGGGATCCCAGAAGGAGCCATTCAAGCCTTGCCCACCCAAGACCGGCCAGCGGATCCCCAAGAGGACTCGCTGCTGCTACTGCTGCTGCAGCAAACCCGCTACGTGGACCTGGTAATCCCCTGTGGTCGCCCCGGCTGGGTGGAGTTTCTCCTGCAGGCTAGCAAAGTGCCGATCCTGGCTACCCACCTGGGCTATGGCCATGTTTATCTGGATCGCACCGCTCCCTGGCCTTTGGTGAAGTCAGCTTTGCTGGATCCCTTGGCTCGCTATGGCCCAGAAGGGATCCCCATCTACCAGCCCCTCACCCTCTGGCTGCTGATCCACGCCGACTGGGCCGCCAGCCATCTGCCAGCGCTGGTCGAAGCTTTGCTCAGTCAGGGGGAGGTCGATGTCCAGGCGGCCGCCCCAATTCTAGAGCAATTTCCCCAGCTCCAGCCGCTGGGAGAAGGGTTTGACTCCACCCGGCGTCCCCATCTGCGCCTCCAGCTAGTAGCGGATTTAACGGAGGCTATCGCCTGGATTAACAAAAACGGTTACCATCAGTCGGAAACCATCCTCACTGATAGCCAGGCGGCGGCCCAGCGCTTTCTCCAGGAGGTGGATGCGGCCCTTATCCACATCAACACCACGCCCCTCTCAGCAGGCCGCGGAAGCGGGATCCCTACCTTGGGGGCGATTCGCGACCCGTCCCTGGGCATTTCTACCCAGCGGCTGCATGTGCGCGGGCCCATCGACCTGGAAGCCCTGACAACTGTAAAGGTGGTGGCCCAGGGCGGCCTGTAGCCGTGGGAGGGTGGGATCCCGCTGGCCCCCTTCTCCAAAGCTGGCCAGATCAGGCGAGACTGAAGATAGGGATCCACTCCCAGCTTGTCATCCCACAAAGCCCAGGCGACTAGGGGAGAACTCCTTTGGGGATTGACCTACGCAGCTACGTGTTTTTGGATCGGCTCCAGCCCCAATACGCCGCCTATCTGGGCACGGTGGCCCAGGGCTTTTTGCCCCTGCCGGGGGACACTTCCCTCTGGGTCGAGATTTCCCCCGGCATTGAGATCAACCGCGTCATGGACATCGCCCTCAAAGCCACCTCGGTAAGGCCAGGGTTGCAGGTAGTAGAGCGCCTCTACGGTCTTTTGGAGGTTCACTCCAGCAACCAGGGGGATACCCGCACTGCCGGGCGGGCCATCCTGGCGGCTTTGGGGGTGAGTGAAAGGGAGCGCCTAAGGCCGCGCATCATCTCTAGCCAGATCATCCGCAACATCGATCCCCACCAAACCCAGTTGATCAACCGTTTCCGCCGCGGCCAGATGCTTCTAGCGGGCCAAACCCTTTACATCCTGGAGGTGCAGCCGGCAGGCTATGCCCCCCTGGCCGCCAATGAGGCAGAAAAATCGGCCCGGATCAACATCCTCGAGGTGATGCCTTTTGGTAGCTTTGGCCGCGTCTACTTGGGCGGGGAAGAGCAAGATATCCTAGCCGCCTGTCGGGCCGCCGAGGAAAGCTTGGCAGTGATTTCTGGGCGGGATCCCTTGCTGTTGCCTGAGGAGGTATAGCCAATGGCGGAATCGGATCCCAAGTCTTCGCCCAAAGCCAGCTTGCCCCAGGATCTGACGGCGGATCGGGTGAGGCTGCTCACGGAACTGGCTGCTCCTTACCGCAGTTTGCGGCGCTTCATCTACCTGGCGGTGGGGTTCTCGGCTACCGTTGGGGCATTTGTGTTTTTCTTTCGGGCCTTGGCAGGGCGGGATCTGGAGACTACCCTGCCCAGCTTGGCCCTCCAGTTAGGGATCCTGGCCGGCGCCCTTGGCCTAAACAGGCTGGAAAACCGCTCCCAGCAAAAGCTAGTCAGACAGATGAGGCAGCGCCTTAGCAGCCCAAAAGAGTCGCCCCCTCCCGATGCCCTGCCCTAGTGCAGGGACGGCTGGCCTGTCAGTAGTCCCAGTCCTCTTGGCGGGGATCTGGGTCGTCCTCCGCCTCGGCGCTCGGCAGATAGTGGCGATCCCTGGCGGGGGCTGCCTGGGGCCATTTTTGAACCATTTGGATGGCGAGAAAGGCAGCCAAGGCAACCACAACTGCCCAGGTGAGAATTGGAATCGCTAGGATCACCACCGTACCCAACACGTAGATAGCCACCTTAGGCAAGGAGGGATCCACCCTCCAGCCGCGGCGGTACACCCAGTTGGTAAGCTGCCGATCCCAGCGGCGCAGGCGAGGGATGTTCTCCTCATAGATTTCCTGCAAAATGCCGGCCAAAACAGGTCCCAGGCGGCGCATCTGGCTTCGAGTTTGCCTTCTCCAATTCCGCACCGAGCGTCCCATTCGTAGGATCCTTGCCCTGCTCTTCCTCAAGCGATCCTAGCCCAACCGCGAGGGCGACCTTCCCGTCGGGGCGGCAAGGGATCCCTGGGGATGTAAATTTGTTTGAACATTTGGATCGGAGATTGGGGTGGCTGGGCAGGACTACAGTACACTGAGGGCACCTGTGCAGTGGTGTGGCTGCCACGCCAGAGGGGTAAACCTTTTTTAACCTTTCAAAGAGCTCGACTGGAGAACGCTAATGGCTCACACGGTCAAGATCTACGACACTTGCATCGGTTGTACTCAGTGTGTGCGGGCCTGCCCTACCGATGTGTTGGAAATGGTGCCCTGGAAGGGGAACAACAAGGCCGGCATGATTGCTGCAGCCCCCCGCACCGAAGACTGTGTTGGCTGCAAACGCTGTGAGACTGCTTGCCCCACTGATTTCCTGAGCATCCGCGTCTATCTTGGGCCCGAAACCACCCGCAGCATGGGCCTGGCTTACTAAGCTGCCGGCAGGTTGGGTTGCAATTTTTTGCGATTGCCCGCCCGCTCAAGGAAACAGCATCTTTAACTTCTTTAACTTCAATCTTCAGCTTCTCCTCCCTAAAAAAAAAGTTGGGCGGGCCGTTGCTGTAGCAAATGGGTTAATGGGTTGATTGAAGAGGGGGGAGCCCTCCTCTTTTTTTCTTCAAGGGTCGAGATAGAGTCGGTGTTGGCGAATGTAGTGCTCCACAGCGGAGGGCACCAAGTAGCGGATGGATCCCCCTTTTTGGATTTGCTGACGCAGGTAGGTGGAAGAAAGCGTTAGGGTGGGGGCGTCCAAGATTGTCGCCCGGATGGGCAGCTTCTCAGCCACCGACTGCAGCACCTGGGCGGCATCACCGGCATCGAGGCGGGGGGCAACAATCCAGTGACAGAGGCGGGCCAATTCTTCCGCCTGGTACCACTGGGGCAGATCCCGCAGGGCATCCACCCCGATGATCCAGTACCACTGGGTGTTGGGTTGCTCTTGCATCAGGCAGCGCAGTGTCTCAATGGTGTAGGAGGGGCCAGGACGGCGGATCTCCAGCTCGGAGCAGGCGAAGCGCTCGTGGTCGGCAATGGCCAGCTTCACCATGGCCAGACGATCCGCTTTGCTGGCGCCGGCGGCCAAGGGCTTGTGGGGAGGATCCCCTGCCGGCATCCACAGCACCTGATCCAAGTTGAACTGCCAGAGGGCCTGCTCGGCCATGATCAGATGGCCGTGGTGGACGGGGTTAAAGGTGCCGCCGAGAATGCCAACGCGGCGCTGCTTGGGGGCTGAGCCACTCATGGCTGTTGGCTGAGGTAGCTGATGGCCTCGCGCAGCCAGTCTTCCGTCTGCCGGGGCTGAGGTGGAAGGGCTTGCAGGGCCGCTTGAATTTCCTGGAGGCTGTAGCCGAGGGCCAGCAGGGCCATTTCCACCTCCTCCCGGATAGAGGGGGGCGGCCCGCCAGCCAGAGGGCGATCTGCGTTCTCTAGGCCTTGTCGCCAGTGGGCCAATTTGCTTTTCAGCTCCAGCGCCAGCCGTTGGGCCGTTTTGTGGCCCACCCCTGGGGCTAGGGAGAGGAGGCGGACATTTTCGGTAACCACCGCCTGCACCAGCTCCGGCAAAGCGAAAGTGTTGAGCAGCGCCAGACCCAAAGCCGGACCCACCCCCGGGACTTTGATCAGTTCCACAAACAGATCCCGCTCCGCTGGCGAGCCAAACCCGTACAGCACCAGCTCGGTCTCCCGCACCAGCAGATGGGTGAACACCCGCACAGGCTCTCCTACAGGGGGCAGTTGCTTGAGAAAACGGGCCGGCGCCTGGATGCGATAGCCGATCCCCTGCACCTCCAGGGTGAGGCTGCTGCGCTCTCCCGGTTCCACAGCGACGAGGTGGCCTGTCAAAAACGCGATCATGTGCGTATCCAACCGGTGTTTAGGATACCTTGCCCGGCGGCGGCTTCGGAGCTGGCTAGGCAAAATCTAAATGAATCTAGAATGAGAAAAGCTCACGAGCAAACCTTATGGTATCAACGTCGGCACCGGCCACTCCCATCTCGGCACGCTGGATTTGGCGGGGGCAATCCGTTCATTATGTCAAACAGGGCGAGCAGGGGCAGCCTTTGCTTTTGGTGCACGGCTTTGGGGCCTCCACCGACCACTGGCGCAAGAATATCCCTGAGTTGGCCCAACACTACCAGGTCTATGCTATCGATTTGCTCGGCTTTGGCCGTTCGGCCAAGCCCAACTGGGACTACCGCGCCGAGATCTGGCGGGATCAACTGCGGGATTTCTGTCAACAGGTGATCCGGCGGCCTGTGGTGGCCATTGGCAACTCCCTGGGTGGCTATGTGGTGCTCAGCCTTGCGGCAGAGTGGCCGGAGTGGGTGCGGGGGGTGGTGTTGCTTAACGGAGCCGGTGGCTTTTCCACTGCTAAGGGATCCCCCTCTGGCTGGCGGCAATGGCTGCGTGTCCTGGTGGGCTGGGGCCTGCGCCAGCGCCTGGTGTCTTACCTATTGTTTCAGTATTTGCGGCAGCCGCGGGTGATTCGCTCCAAGCTGAAGCAGGTCTATTACGACCCGGCGGCAGTGACGGATCAACTGGTGGAAGACATTCATCGCCCCACACGGGATCCGGGGGCTGCCGATGTGTTCGTGGCCCTGATGCGGGGCGGGCAGAAGGGGCGCTATGTGGATGAGCTGCTGCGCAGCTTGGTGCGCCCCCTGTTGTTGATTTGGGGCGAACGGGATCCCTGGATGCGGGCCCGCGAGCGCTCCAAGCTGTACCGGGCTCACTACCCTCAGGCGGTGGAATACTTCCTGGAAGCCGGCCACTGCCCTCACGATGAGCGCCCCGAACAGGTCAATGCCCTGATCCACCAGTGGATCGAGACGGGGATCCCGGCCACCACCTCTCCTCCCCCTTTCAAAGCAGCGCCGGTTTCAGACCTGCATCCTTAGCCTTGAGAGCTAGCCGGGGTTGCCTGCCGGCTCTGGCGGCGAGTCTCCTTCCAGGCCAATGGCGTACTTCAGCCATTCCCGGTAGGATCCGCTGCTGACAGCTTTGGAGATTTCAAAGTAAAGGGTGCTGTGGGGGCGGCGGGGCTGGCGCAGCAGGGGCATGCCAGCCTCACGCGGAGTGCGATTCCCTTTTTTCACGTTGCAGCGCACACAGGCGCTGACCACATTTTCCCAGGTATCTCCGCCGCCGCGGGAGCGCGGGATCACGTGATCCAGGGTGAGGTCTTCGCCATAACAACCGCAGTACTGGCAGCGGTGCCCATCGCGATAGAGGACGTTGCGGCGTGTCAGGGGAATCTCTTTGTGGGGAACGTGAACGTAGTGGCGCAGGCGGATGACGGTGGGCAGAGGGATGTTGCCGTAGACTACTTTGCCGTTGTGCTCGATTTGCTCAGCTTTGCCCTTGAGCAAAAGGACGACAGCTCTGCGCCAACTGGTGACGTTGAGCGGCTCGTAGGAGGCATTTAAAACCAAAACCTTGCTCATAGTGCTACGCACCGGTAAACTACCCGGCTCCGACCGCTAAGCAGTACGGAGCGGGCTTTAAGCGCTACGCGCCGCTGACGCGAACGGTAGCCCTGCAGTTGGCAAGCC
>NZ_JANSJA010000132.1:0-931 GCF_047462335.1 Synechococcus sp. H60.1 | reverse complement strand
AGGTATTTCCTAGCCTGGCTGCTCTAGCCTATCTAGCAACAGCTTTCTGATGCTCCCGACCGCCGTGGCAGACCCCACCCAACCCAGAACAAATCCCGCAAAGCAGCAGCTTCTGCTGAAGCTTGCTGGCGTTTTGGGCGTGGCCGTTCTTGTTTTTTGGGCAGCCCATCGATTGGGATTTTTTGAAGTTATTCAAGACTGGTTCGCCGAGGCTCTGGGCTGGGTGGAAGGCTTGGGGCCGGTGGGGCCGGTGCTTTTCATTGCCATCTACATTGTGGCCACTGTGCTGCTTCTGCCGGCTTCGGTGCTGACCTTGGGCGCAGGGGCTGTGTTTGGGGTGCTGGCTGGGGCTTTGTACGTGCTGATTGGGGCAACCATTGGAGCCAATTTGGCCTTTCTCATTGGGCGCTACTTGGCGCGGGAACGGGTGGCCAGATGGATCGAGGGCAATCCCCGGTTTGCGGCCATCGATCGGGCGGTGGGGCGCGAGGGATCGAAGATCGTCGGCTTGATTCGTCTGTCGCCCGCCTTTCCCTTTAATCTGCTCAACTACGCTCTGGGACTGACCCAAGTTTCTTTTCTGAATAACCTGCTGGGCACCGTCGGGATCGTGCCGGGCACCTTTATGTATGTGTACATCGGCTCGCTGGCGGGATCCCTGGCCAACAGGGAAGGCCTGGATCCCCAAGCGCAAATGGTTCAGTGGGCCGTTCGCCTTGTGGGCCTCATCGCCACCGTAGCTGCCACCGTCTACATCACCCGTGTGGCTCGGCAAGCCCTACGGGAAGTGGTGGAGCCTGTCTAGGCCAATCCAAGTCAGGTTTGAACTGGGGAGCCCGCGGGGGGTTAGCAGCGTCCACCCTTGCGCAGAGGCTTAGCCAACCAGTTGGCAGAGGGTCTCCTGCCTTTCTCGGTCTTGTTCGGCCAGTTC
>NZ_JANSJA010000131.1:0-942 GCF_047462335.1 Synechococcus sp. H60.1 | reverse complement strand
GGGGCTTTTGTTTGTTGCTCTTAGTTTCCACTCTCTAGGGATCCCCCCGAAGGGGGAACATCAGAACCGCGGCCCAGGTTGTTCCCTACGAGGCCTTGTTTCCAATTTCTAGGGATCCCCCCGAAGGGGGAACTCTAGCTGCCTCCAGGTTTTGTCCAGGAAGCAGTAGAGTTTCCAATTTCTAGGGATCCCCCCGAAGGGGGAACTATGTCGGTCCGCCCCGTGAAAAAGCAGAAAAGAAAGCCGTTTCCAATTTCTAGGGATCCCCCCGAAGGGGGAACGCTAGCGTTACGCCGGGAGTGCGATGTTCTCAAACTCCCCGTTTCCAATTTCTAGGGATCCCCCCGAAGGGGGAACTGTTTCTTGGGAGGCATTTGGATGTGGAGGGAGAGCGGAGTTTCCAATTTCTAGGGATCCCCCCGAAGGGGGAACTAGAACATAGCCGCCACATTGCCAAGGCCTTTCTGGAAGCAGGAGTTTCCAATTTCTAGGGATCCCCCCGAAGGGGGAACCTCTCGTGGAGAGCGCAGACTTCTGCGCTGCCTGTGACTTGACTGTTTCCAATTTCTAGGGATCCCCCCGAAGGGGGAACAGGTTCAATCGTACTGGGATCCGGCGGACTGGTTCGAGCCGGTGTTTCCAATTTCTAGGGATCCCCCCGAAGGGGAACCGTACTGTACAGCACCCCGTGTGGGCCGGTGCTGCTGTTTCCAATTTCTAGGGATCCCCCCGAAGGGGAACCGCCTTCTCAGCGGAGTTCACCAGCGCTGTCAGGGGGGCGCTGTTTCCAATTTCTAGGGATCCCCCCGAAGGGGAACCTTACATTTAGAGGGAATTACAATTAAGAACTTTGTCTACTGTTTCCAATTTCTAGGGATCCCCCCGAAGGGGAACCTCTACCCCTATTAAACCCAAGCGGGGCAAGGAATGCAAGACCCATTT
>NZ_JANSJA010000130.1:0-942 GCF_047462335.1 Synechococcus sp. H60.1 | reverse complement strand
GCCACCAAGACCCGCCCCATCTCGGCGAAGATTTGGACAAGCTGGTGGAACTTGCCTTGCAGGACGGGATCCAGCTCCAGCAGAGGGTCGGCAGTGGGGTTTGGGGCTATGTTCATAAGGCCAGCAGATTCGGTAAGTCGGGGCCAAGGGGACGCCGTCCTGGCCCGGCAGAGGAGAACCTGGGGCGGTTTTCCCTTCCTATTGTTTCTCAGAGTTTCCCGACTTTCCAACGCTTCCTTCCCAAGTGAGGTGCGGGATCCCCCCACAAGCGGGCAACCTGTCTCTAGGCCAGCAGCCCGCCGACGCGGTAGGCTGGATGGCAGTGAGCCCCTTGCTTTGTTGCCGCAATCGACGCTTCTCTCCTCTTGCCGTCATGGCTCTGCAACTCGAACCTGCCAGCCCGCCAGAAGTGGCCGTCTATCAGCCCTATTACGCCGTTGCCCGCCGACAGTACTTAGCCCTGGCGGTGGGCCTCTACAAAAGAGGCAACCTGGAGGGGCAAAGGGCTATTGAGGGGGCGGATCCCGTCCGCTTCTTGGCCAGTTGGCACATGTCCCCGCTACCTTCAGATTTAACGGTGGTTCAGGTGATCTTCGCTCAAGATGCCGAGCTCACCTATCAGCTTTCCATTGCCAACTACGAGTTTGTGGACTATCTCATCGATGTGGTGACCCTGATGCAGCGGGGGCAGCCGCCGGATTTCTCCACCGCCTTTTACAAAAAGCTGATGCGCTATGAAGATTGACCGTTCGCGCCAGCAGGACGCAGTCCTTGGTTGCTTAGCCGCCATCACCCTCTACGACACCACGCTGCGGGATGGGGCGCAGCGGGAGGGGCTGTCGCTGTCGGTGCAAGACAAGATCCAGATCGCCAAGCTGCTGGATCGGCTGGGGATCCCGTTTATCGAGGGGGGCTGGCCGGGGGCCAATCCCAAGGATGTGC
>NZ_JANSJA010000129.1:5287-34681 GCF_047462335.1 Synechococcus sp. H60.1 | reverse complement strand
TGAGCAAGAAAATGGTCAAGCCGGGTTGGGAAGAGGGGGATGGATGTAATCTTGCGTCGGGCCAACTTGCCGGATGGCCGTAAGGGAGTGGATATCGGCATTGAGGGAGACCGCATCGTTGCCCTGGAGGTGAATCTGCAGGCCACCGCTCCCCAGGAAATCGATGTGAGTGGCCGCTTGGTGTCACCCCCCTTTGTGGATGCCCACTTTCACCTGGATGCCACCCTTACCTACGGGATCCCGCGCGTCAACCAATCGGGCACCTTGCTGGAAGGGATCGCCCTTTGGGGGGAGTTGAAGCCGCTGCTGACGCCAGAGGCAGTGATGGAGCGGGCCTTGACCTACTGCGACTGGGCGGTGGCGCGCGGGATCCTGGCCATCCGCGCCCATGTGGATGTGTGCGATCCCAACCTGTTGGCGGTGCGGGCCTTGCTGGAGGTGAAGCAAAAGGTTGCTCCCTACCTGGATTTGCAACTGGTGGCCTTTCCCCAAGATGGCTACTACCGCTCGCCGGGAGCGGTGCAGCTCTTGGAGAAGGCCCTGGACTTGGGGGTGGAGGTGGTGGGTGGGATCCCCCACTTTGAGCGGACGATGGCTGAAGGAACAGCTTCGGTGCGGGCCCTGTGCGAGATTGCGGCGGCGCGGGGTCTGCGGGTGGATCTGCACTGCGACGAGACAGACGATCCGCTTTCGCGCCACGTGGAGACCTTGGCCTATGAAACGCAGCGGCTGGGCTTGCAGGGGCGGGTGGCCGCCTCCCACCTTACCTCAATGCACTCCATGGACAACGCCTACGTGAGCAAACTCATCCCCCTGATGGCCGAGGCAGAGCTGGGGGTGATTGCCAACCCGCTGGTAAACCTGGTGCTGCAGGGCCGCCACGACACCTACCCCAAGCGGCGGGGGCTGACGCGGGTGCCGGAGCTGATGGCCGCCGGGCTGACAGTAGCTTTTGGCCAGGACTGCGTGATGGATCCCTGGTATCCCCTGGGCAGCGGCAACATGCTGGAGGTGGCCCACATGGGGATCCACGCTGCCCAACTGACCGGCTATGAGCAGATGCGCCAGTGCTTCTTGGCCGTTACGGAAAACCCGGCCCGCATTCTGGGGTTAGAAGGCTACGGACTAGAACCCGGCTGCTATGCCGATTTGGTGGTGCTCCAGGCTGCCGATGCCGTCGAAGCCATTCGCCTGAAACCGGCTTGCCTGTACGTTTTCCGTCGGGGACGGCTGATCGCCCAAACCCCGCCGGTGGTTACCCAACTCCATCTGCCCGGGCGCCCGGCCCAGGTAGACTTCACCCGCCAGCTTTAACGGCGCACGGTGCCGCTGAAGCCGCTGGCCTTGAATTGCTCCAGGGTCAAGGGCAGCGGGCTGGTCACGGGCACGGAGATGCGAATGGAGAAGGGGCTTTCGCCGGGGGGAACCTCTTCGATGGCTCCCACGCGGGTGCGCTCCGGCAGAACCTCATTGCCGTTGGCATCGTAAAGGCGACCGAAGACATCCGCATTGACCAAGGTGTTTTTGGAGCGGTTCACCACCGTCCCTTCAATGAACATGCACCTGGCCGGTATGGGGTTGCCGTTGCTGGTGACCAGGTTGGTGTATTCGGGGGTATCCGGGCAGGGGGTGATGTGCAGATCTTTCAGTTGTAGGGGGATGGCGCCAAAGCCCAGCAAGAGGGCCGCCAAAGCCGCCCAGCCCAGGCTCCAGCAGAGGGAGCGAAGCCCCTTCTTCCAAACTTGGCGCATGTTTTTCCTCCAAGGCCCATCTCCCTTAGTCTAGGGGATCCCCCGCCGGGTAAAACCCCTCTTCGGTTTGGATCCCGTCCAGGCGTTGATCCCAGGGATCCTGAGGCAGAGGCTGCCGCAGCAGGCAAGCCTGCGGGACAATGCCCCACTTGGGCACACCGGGATCCGGCAGCGAGGCCAAAAAGCGGTCGTAATAGCCGCCGCCATAGCCCAAACGCCTTCCCCAGCGGTCGCAGGCCAGGGCGGGCACGAGGATCAACTCCGCTTCGGCAGGATCGATAACCTCACTGGTGGGAGAGGGCTCCGGCAGCCCCCAGCGGTTGGGAACAAGCTCGGCTGGGTGGTAGCGATGCCATCCCAACTGCCGCTGCGGCAAGCAACGAGGGATCCCCCAGCGCTTTTCAGGGAAAAGGGCGAACAGGGATCCCAGACCCACCTCGGAGCCGAAGGCCGCGTAGGCCAAGATGGTTCTGGCCGCCAAAAGCTGGGGGTGAGAGGCCAGATGAGCCACTATTTTCTGCTCGATCAGGGATCGTTCCAGCCCCTGCCGCACTTGGCGGAAGTGCTGGCGCAGGCGAGCTTTTTCTGCGCTAGGAGCTTCAGGGGGAAAATTGGGCTCCACAGACGGAGACAGGTTTGTTACCCAGAAGGGAGTCGCGGCAGCGCCCTGCAATCTCACCGCCTTGACTTTCCCCACCCCCAGTCAAGCTTAGGCGTGGATATCCAGAGTCTACTGGATGGCCAGGAGCTCCACTTCAAAATCAAGGGTGGCGTTGGGTGGGATCACGCCGCCGGCGCCGCGGCTGCCGTAGGCCAACTCCGGCGGAATGCGCAAGTACCGCTTGCCACCCACCCGCATGGTGGCCAGACCTTCCTCCCAGCCGCGGATCACCTGCCCTACTCCGTAGGTGAAGGTGAAAGGTTGATTGCGCTTATAGGAGCTATCGAAGACGGTGCCATCCTGCAGCTTGCCCACATAGTTCACCACCACCGTTTGCCCCGGTTGAGGTGAAGGCCCACTGCCTTGAGCGATGTCGTAGTATTGCAGGCCAGACTCGGTGGTGATGAAGTCTTTGGCTGGGGATTGGATGCCCACCACGGGGTTGTCTTTGGCCCGCGACAGAGCCACGGCCGGCTGTCCACCCCACATCCCGATCCACAGCAAACCCAGCAACAGCAGCAGCATCCGTTTCATCTGTTGGCGTCTCCCCTCGCCGACTTTTTGCTTCCCCTTCCTTCAACAATCTTAGGGGATCCCTTCATCCTTTTATTTCGGCAAATTCGATGATCTGCCCTTGATGATCGCGCACCCAGAAGACAAAAGGCTTTTCGGAGCGGACGCTGTTGCGGATCCCTTGCTTGTTGATCCGCTTCAGGAGGGCTTTGAGGGCTTCCCGTTCATAGGTGGTGTGGCGATAGCGGACGCCGCTGCTGCGACTGGCTGCCGCCCCGTAGGCAGGTACAGAGGGGAGCCTGGAGGGACTGCCGTAGGGGACGGAGGCCGCGTAGGGATCAGTAGAACCAGGGATCACGTGCAGTTGCACCGTATCGGAGAGCTGATACCAGAGGCCAGGGGTATCGAGAGGTGTCGAGGTGGGGCGGGCTTTGGCATCGAGGCGGGAGCTGAGGCCAATATCCCCTGGAAAATAGGGTGATCCCAGGCTAGAGCTGACGACGCTTTGCTCGTAGCCGTAGTAGTACTGCAGTGGCAGCTCCGCCTCCGGCAGCTTCAAAACCTTTTCGTAGAAGCCCCTTGCCTGCTCCAGATCGGGCACGATGATGGTGTACACCCGGGGAGCGCCACTTAAAAATGTCCACATGGCCCCGCCATAGGCCGATAGCAACAAAAACATCAGCCCCTTCGTGGAGAGCAGAGCCTCCAGGGGGATCAGCGGCAGCATCAGTCCAAGGGGGGTTGGCATTGGCGCTCGTCTATTTGCGGGTGGCTCTGTAGTCCAGTATAGGATCCCTAGGCTAATGAAGCTTGCCCTGTTTGCCCCTACCCCGCGCGGTCGCCGCTTGGCCCAGCCTTTGCTGTCGCTACTGCCGGAGGAGTGGATCTGCTGGAGCAAGGCCAACCCCCCGGGAGAGCCGCTGCCACCCCCCTGGCAAGCCTATGGGGATCCCTTGGCGGCAGCGGTGGCCCAGAGCTGGCCGCAGGTGCAGGGCTGTATCTTTGTCTTGCCAGTTGGGTCGGTGGTGCGGCTCATTGCCCCCCTCTTGCAAGACAAATACCGGGATCCGGCGGTGGTGGTGGTGGACGAAGCTGGGCGCTGGGCCATTAGCCTCTGTGGCGGCCATGTGGGAGGAGCTGAGGCGCTGGCGCGGCGGGTGGCGGCTGCTTTGGGAGCCGAGCCCATCCTCACCTCTGCCTCAGAAGGGCTGGGGATCCCGCCTTTGGATGGGCTGGGGGATCCCTACAGTTGGCAGCGGGGCACCGGCGATTGGAACGGAGTGGCAGTCGCTCTGGCGCGGGGAGAGCCGGTGGTGGTTCAGCAAACCTGTGGCACACAGCTTTGGCGCCAGGCCTGGCCCCCAGATCACCCCCTTTTCACCACCCCTCCTGAGCAGGCGGTGGCCCAGGTCCGGATTGGCGAGTATACAACACCCTGCCCCCCCATCCCCACCGTCCACTGGCATCCACGGGTGCTGTGGGTGGGTGTGGGCTGCGAGCGGGGCACCAGCCGCGCCTGGCTGGAGGGATCCCTGCGCCGCCTGCTGCAGGCCCAGGGGCTGGCCTTCGAGGCCGTTGCTGGCTTGGCCACCCTGGAGCTGAAACGGGATGAAGCGGGACTGCTGGAGTTGGCCCAGGCCTACGGCTGGCCTATCCAGTTCTTCTCTGCCGAAGCCCTGGCCGGGATCCCAGTTCCCCACCCTTCGGAGGCGGTGCGGCAGGCGGTGGGCACCCCTTCGGTGGCAGAGGCGGCTGCTCTTTTGGCTGCCCAGCGCTGGTCGGGGGAGGACGAGCTAGCCCAGGAGGGGGCCACCCTCCTCTGCCCCAAGCAGGTCTTTGCCTCAGAGACTGAGGGAGCGTGTACCCTGGCCATTGCCCGCGCTGCTCAGGAGTATTCCCCTCGCGCCGGGCACCTGTGGCTGATTGGCACCGGCCCTGGGGATCCCGCTCAATTGACCTTGGCTGCCCGCCTGGCTCTGGTCCAAGCCGACGTGGTGATTGGCTACCAGCTCTATCTGGACTTGGTGGCACCCCTCCTGCACCCCGGCCAAATTCGGGAGGCCTTCCCCCTCACCCAAGAGGTGGAGCGGGCGCAGCGGGCCATTGCCCTGGCCCAGCAGGGGTTGCAGGTGGCGGTAATCTCTTCGGGAGATGCCGGGATCTACGGCATGGCCGGGCTGGTGCTGGAGTACTTGGCCCGCAGCGGCTGGGATGGGAGCTGCCCCTCTCTGGAGGTGCTGCCAGGGATCTCCGCCCTTCAGGCTGCCGCCGCCCGCCTGGGGGCGCCCCTGGTGCAGGATTTTTGCGCCATTTCCCTCTCCGATCGCCTTACCCCCTGGCCGGCCATCGAGAAGCGGTTGCAGGCGGCGGCGGCCGCTGACTTTGTAGTGGCCCTCTACAATCCCCGCTCGCGGCAGCGGCTGGATCCCTTCCTCAAAGCCCTGCAGATCTTTTTGGCCGCCCGTCCCACCCACACCCCTGTGGCGGTGGCCCGCAACCTCTACCGTTCCGGCGAGGTTTTCCACCTCACCACGCTGGGGGAGTTGGATCCTGAGCAGGTGGACATGTTTACCCTGGTCTTGATCGGCAACTCGCAGACCTTTCGCTACGGCAGGTGGCTGATCACCCCCCGCGGCTATCGCCTGGGCGCTGCTGATCCCCGGCGGGTTTGAGGATTCTGCTCCCCTAGGAAAAGCCTTACGGAAATCTGGGGATTTTGCACCTTCCTGAGCCAAGCTTCCTACGTACCCTGTGTATATTTGGACTGTAGCCGTTCATTGAAAAAAAATGCTTAGCTACTTGTTGCAAGCAGCAGATGGCGGGCTTTGAAGACTGGGCAATTGGGCCAGAGAGCGCCTGGTGGCTCCCCTTTTATGGCTGGGTGGGGACAGCGCTGGCTCTCCCTTGGGCCAGTGGCTGGATTAAGCGCAGTGGCCCACGTCCGGCAGCTTACCTCAATATCCTACTGACCTTTGCGGCCCTTGCTCATGGCCTTTGGCTGTTGCGGCAGGTTTGGGGTCGGGATCCCCAGATCCTGAACTACCTCTGGTTTCGGGTGGCCGATTTGGATTTGACCCTGTCTTTGGAGGTTTCGTCTCTGACGCTGGGAACCGTTGTCTGGTTCAGCGGCTTGAGCTTGCTGGCCCAGATCTATGCCTTGGGGTATTTGGATAAGGACTGGGGCTTGGGTCGCTTTGCCGCTCTGATGGGCTTTTTCGAGGGCGGGATGACGGGGATCGCCCTCAGCGATTCCCTGTTTTTCAGCTACGCGCTGCTGGAGATGCTGACGCTTTCCACCTATCTGTTGGTGGGCTTCTGGTACGCCCAGCCGCTGGTGGTTACTGCAGCGCGGGATGCTTTTCTCACCAAACGGGTGGGAGACCTGTTGCTGTTGATGGGGGTGGTGGCGGTCTCCAATTTCTCCGGCTCCTTGACCTTTTCCGGCCTGCGGGATTGGGCGGCTACGACCAGCTTGGATCCGACTTGGGCGGCCTTGATGGGGTTGGCTTTGATTGCAGGGCCGCTGGGCAAGTGCGCCCAGTTCCCGCTGCACCTGTGGCTGGATGAGGCCATGGAGGCACCCAACCCGGCTTCGATCCTACGCAACTCGGCGGTGGTGGCCGCTGGAGCTTTTGTGCTCATCAAGCTGCAGCCAGTCTTGTCCCTCTCCCCCGTCACGGATGGGGTGCTGGTGGTCATCGGCACGATTACGGCTATAGGGGGATCCCTAGTGGCCTTGGCGCAAATCGACCTTAAGCGCACCTTCTCCTACTCCACCAGTGCCTACCTAGGCTTGGTGTTTGTGGCGGTGGGGACGGGGCAGCCGGATTTGGCCCTGGAGCTGCTGCTCATGCACGGCCTGGCCAAGGCGCTGCTGTTTATGGGGGTGGGATCCCTCATCTACACCACTGCTACCCAGGATCTGACGGAGCTGGGGGGCCTAGGGAGCCGTATGCCGGCTACCCTGGCCGCCTTTGCCGTGGGATCCCTGGGGATGGTGGCTCCACTGGGGTGCTTTTGGACTCTCATTCGCCTGGCGCTGGTGTACAGCGAGCCGGCCCTGATGGGGGTGTTGCTGCTGGTTAACGGGCTGACGGCTTTGAATCTGGCGCGGGTGTTTGGTCTGGTCTTTTTGGGATCCCCGCAGCCCAAGACGCGCCGCGCGCCTGAGGTGGGCTGGCTGATGGCCCTGCCCATGGTTATCCTGACAGTGCAGAACTTGCTGATGCCCTGGCTCTTCTGGCGCTGGGGGCTTTATCCCGCTTGGATCCCGGAGCTGCAGCAGATGGCTGTCTTGCTGGGGACCGCAGGGTTGCTGGGAGCCAGTGTTGGTGCCTGGCTGTACTGGGGAGGCCGGCGGCGGCTGCGCCTGCCCTGGCCGGAGCTGCAGGATCTCTTGGCCCAGGATTTCTACACCGGGCAGCTCTACCAGGCGCTGCTGGTGCAGCCGGTCAGCGCCCTCTCCCGCGGACTGGAATGGCTGGATCGCAACGGGGTGGATGGCCTGGTGAACGGGGTGAGCCTGGCTTTTTGGTTTAGCGGCGAAGCCCTCAAGTACACCCTGTCGGGGCGGATGCAGCTCTACGTGCTGCTCATTGTCATTGGGGTCGTGGTGGTTACCGCTTGGCTGCTGCGTTCGCCCCATTTGGGATTGGCCTATTGAGTGGGAGGAAGTGATGCTCAGCCTTTTGGTCGGGATCCCGTTGTTGGGCAGCATCTTGGTGGGGCTGATCCCCGAGCGAGCGGGGAAGGGCCTGCACCGGACTTTGGCTTTGGGGTTTGGCCTGGCTTTGTTGGGGCTGAGCTTGGGATTGCTGCTGCTTTTGGATCCTCAAGAGCAAGGGATCCAGATGGCCGAACGAGTGGCCTGGATCCCGCAGTTGGGCTTGGTTTATGAGCTAGGGGTGGACGGGATCTCCCTGCCGCTAGTGGTGATGACTGGCTTGCTGGTGTTGATTGCCCTTTGGGCCAGCGGCCAGGTGGAGCGGCCTCGCCTCTACTACAGCTTGGTGTTGCTGCTGGCAGCCGCCATTGCGGGGGCTTTTCTGGCCCAGAACTTGCTGCTATTCTTCCTGTTCTACGAAGTTGAGCTGATCCCGCTTTATCTGCTGATTGCCATCTGGGGCGGGCCGCGGCGCACCTATGCTGCCACCAAGTTTTTGGTCTACACCGCTGTCTCTGGTATTCTGCTGCTGATTGGCTTTTTCGGCCTCAGTTGGCTAAGCGAGGTTCACAGCTTTAGTTACACCGTTCTGCAGGCCCACCCCTTGCCCCCGCTGCAGCAGCTTTTGTTGCTTGTTCCCATCCTGCTGGGGCTGGCCATCAAGATCCCCTTGGTGCCCTTCCACACCTGGCTGCCGGATGCCCACGTGGAGGCTTCCACCCCCATTTCGGTGCTCTTGGCGGGGCTCTTGCTCAAGTTGGGCACCTATGGCCTGGTGCGTTTTGGCCTACAGCTTTTGCCGGCTGCCTGGGAGCAAGCCGGGCCCTGGCTGGCCAGTTGGGCGGTGGCCAATGTGCTGTATGGATCCCTGAACGCCTTGGTGCAGCAAGATATGAAAAAGCTGGTGGCCTACAGCTCCATTGCCCATATGGGCTACATTCTCCTGGCCACGGCGGCGGCCACCCCCCTCTCCTTGGTGGGATCCCTATTCCAGATGGTGAGCCACGGCCTGATTTCCTCGCTGCTGTTTCTGCTGGTGGGTGCCGTCTACGCCAATACCGGCACGCGGGATCTCAGGTTGCTGCGGGGATTGCTCAACCCGGAGCGGGGCTTGCCGCTTATTGGCAGCTTGACGGTGTTGGGGGTGATGGCCAGCGGCGGCACGCCCGGCCTGGTGGGCTTTATTGCCGAGTTCACCCTCTTTCGGGGCAGCTTTCCCGTCTTCCCCCTGCAGACGCTGCTGTGCATGGTGGGGACAGGATTGACGGCAGCCTACTTTCTGCTAATGGTGAACCGTGTCTTTTTCGGGCGCCTCTCGGAAGTGGCCATTGCCATGCAACGACATGCCGCCGGAGAACGCCTGCCTGCTGTAGTTCTAGCAGTGCTGGTGGTGTGGCTCGGCCTCCAGCCTGCCTGGGCAACCCATTGGGTGGAGTCCACCGCCGCTCACTGGGCCAGGCCGGTGGTCCTCAATCTTGCTGAAGCAGGCAGGCCGATCACTGCTTTCGGGCCTGGGTCATCTTCATTGTGACGATTTGGTGAGATCAACTGGGTTTTTGTTGTTGTCTCAACTGCTGCTTCTCCCATGACTGCTACCCTGGTTCCCGCTCCTTCCTGTTTCTTTCTGGCCGGCTTAGATCCTCTAGAGCAATGGCGACTGGCTCCTATTGTCCAACGCCTAGAGGCAGGGGGAGCCCTTGTGCCGGATTCCCCCAGCAACCGGCTGGAGGTGATCGGCATCCTCTATAGCTACGGCCGGGTGCTGGATGCCTACTCCCAGAATTTAATCTTCATTGCCGACCACCAATTTTTGGAGCTGTTCCCCGCTTTTAAGTACTTTAACGGCGAAATTACGCCGGGCAAATGGCTGCGCTACCTCTGGCACGATCGCATCAACTACGAGTTTGCCGAATACTGCATGAAAGCCATGCTCTGGCATGGGGGGGGCGGTCTGGATCGCTATCTGGATACTCCCGAATTTGTCGAGCGGGCCAAGGTGGCCATTCGGGCCAAGTTCCGCTTCAACCCCCTTCTGCAGGGCCTTAACTTCCTCTGCCCCGACTTTGCGCTGGAACAAGTGCGCATGCTGGCCATGTACAGCGGCCTGGGCCAGTTTTGGCGGGTGATGAGCGATCTCTTCCTGACCCTGGCCAAGCGCCACGAGAGCGAACCCCAGCTCACCCTTGCCGACGTGGTGGCCCACATCCAGCAGGGGTTGGTGGCAGCCGCCAACAAGCCCATCACCTACGCTCCCTGCATCTGGGGCCACCGCTACGAGATCATCCCCCTGTCGGCGGGGCTGACCTTCCTGCCCGACACGGCCCTGCCCTACGTGGAAGCCGTGTTTTTCCGCTCTTTCCCCTTCATGGGCACAGTCTCCTACAACGCCCAGGCGCACCAGATCCCAGTCGAGCAGGCGGACTTCGCCTATGGAGCCCTCTATGCCGATCCGCTGCCGGTGGGGAGTGCCGGGATCCCACCCACCCTCTTGATGCAGGATATGATGCGCCACCTGCCTGAGTCTTTGCGGGAGCACTACCGCCGCCAGCCGCGCGGGGAAGATGACCTCAGGGTGAAAATCTGCCTCAGCTTCCAAAAGGCCATGTTCTGCGTTACCACTGCCGCCCTGCGGGCCCTTGCCCCCTTTCCTCTGGAAACCCAGGATCCAGAGCAGCAGTCGGCTAACCGCGAGTTCCTTGCCCCTTGGCTGCAACGCCTGCTGGGATCCCGTCTGTTAAGTGTGCAAGACTAATGTTGGTTCTGTCGTTTTTCCAGGGACGCTTGGAGCGATATCTGGCTCGCCAGAAGAGCAGGGGCTGCTTTGTAACATCCTACGTCTGTAGCTCCCACGCAGCGGTGGCTAGGGGATTCCATTTTCGGATACAATGTCTTGTCTGATTGAGGAGTAGGGTGGCGTAGCCAAGTGGTAAGGCAGAGGTCTGCAAAACCTCTATGCGCCAGTTCGAATCTGGCCGCCACCTCTTAAACCTGACCTCCCTGGCGGGACACGCATGAAAGACAAGTTGATGTTGATGATCCCCGGCCCCACTCCCGTTCCCGAGAGTGCGCTGCTGGCCATGGCGCGGGGGCCTATCGAGCACCGCAGCAAAGAGTTCACCGCCATCCTGGAAGAGGTGACGGAGGGGCTGCGTTGGCTGCACCAGACTACTTCCGATGTGTTTGTCTTTGCCTCCAGCGGCACCGGGGCCATGGAAGCCGGGATCCTCAACACCCTCAGCCCAGGGGAACGGGTTTTGGTGGGGGTCAACGGCAAGTTTGGCGAGCGCTGGGCCGAGATGTCGGAGCAATTTGGCCTGCAGTGCGAGCGGATAGAAACCCCCTGGGGCGTGCCCTATCCCGTCGAGGTCTTCCAAGAAAAGCTGGCCGCCGACCGGGAGAAGACCATCAAGGCGGTCATTCTCACCCATTCGGAAACCTCTAGCGGCGTGGCCAACGATGTGCAGGCCATTGCGGCTGCCGCCCGCGAGCATGGGGAAGCGCTGGTGATTGTGGATGCGGTCACCAGTTTGGGGGCGATGCCAGTGCCTATGGACGAGTGGGGCTTGGATGTGGTGGCCTCTGGATCCCAGAAGGGCTACATGATCCCGCCGGGGCTGGGGTTTGTGGCCGTCAGCCCGCGGGCCATGGCTGCTGCTGAGCGCTCTCGCTTTCCTAAGTACTACTGGAGCTTTAAGCTGGCCCAAAAAGCCCTACGCCAGGGCACCACTCCCTTTACCCCGGCAGTAAATCTGTTTTACGCCTTGCAAGTTACCCTGCGCCTGATGCGGGCGGAAGGGTTGGAGGCCATCTACCGTCGCCACGACCGCTTGGCCCAGGCCACCCGCGCCGGTGTCAAGGCGCTGGGGCTGAAGCTTTTGGTGAACCCAGAGTCGGCGGCCAGCCCCTCGGTAACAGCCGTGCTGGCTCCCGAAGGGATCAACGCCGACACTATCCGCAGCACCCTGAAGAAGCATTTCGACATTGCCCTTGCCGCCGGCCAAGACCACCTCAAGGGCAAGATCTTTCGCATCGGCCACCTGGGCTTTGTGAGCGACCGAGACATTCTCACCACGCTGGCTGCTCTCGAGTCAACCCTGCACACACTGGGCTACAGCGACTTCTCTCCTGGAGCAGCCCTCAAGGCTGCTGAAGAGATCTTGACCAACCCTTAGGGATCCCTGGCCACTACTGTAGTTCTCCACACCTGGCACCCCTCCTGCACCCCGGCTAGAATGGGTGGACGTCCTTAACAAAAGATAAAACTTCGGAGCTTAGCTTCTCTGGAGCAGCGCCTGTTGGGGAGGCAAGGGTAGCCATGCTGGTTGGTTTGCAATGGGATCCCTGTAGAGTGGCTTCTGCGGTGGAGCTGCGGCGGGTGCTGCAAGGGATCGGCCCTCTTTCTTGTCCCTTGCAGTACAACTTTCATCTGCACACCTGCTGCTCCGATGGGCGCATGGATCCGGCAGACTTGGCAGAGCAGGCGCGCCGGCACGGCCTCAAGGGCCTGGCCATTACCGATCACCACACCCTGAAGGGCTACGAACAGGCCCGCGCCCACCTGGATCGCGCCGAGGATCCCATCCTGTGGCCGGGGATCGAGATTACAGCCAACCTGCTGGGCTGCGAGGTGCATATTCTCGGCTACGGGTTTGATCCTGCCGACCCTGTTTTGGCTCCCTTTATCCAGGGGGAGCAGGTGCCCGGCCTGCCCGCTGCTGAGGCCATTGGGGCTATTCAAGCGGCTGGGGGCCTGGCAGTGCTGGCCCATCCTTTTCGCTACGGGTTGCCTGCGGAAGAGCTGGTTCCGGAAGCCGTGGAGTTGGGCCTAGATGGCCTTGAGGTCTACTACGCCTACAAAAACCCCGAAATTTGGGCTCCTAGCCCAGAAGAGACGGCGATCGGGGAAAAGCTGGCCGAGACCTATGGACTTTTGAAAACCTGCGGCACCGATTCTCATGGCCCCAGTATCCTGAGGCGGATTTGAGCAAAGCCACCCAATAGAAAACTGGCTCCTAGGGGCGGGGATAGAGCAACTGGCCCAGGCGACGCAACTGCTCGGCCGTGCCCATACACAGCAATAGATCCCCCGGCTGCAGCAGGGTATCTCCACTGGGGCCGCCAATCAACTGGCCATCTGCCCGCCGAATCGCCACCACCAAAGCGCCAGAGCGGGCTCGCAAATTGGCTTTCCCCAAGGTTTGGCCGACATAGGGGCATTCTTGGGCCGCCAGCTCGTACTCCTCTAGGTAAAAAGTGCGATCCCGACCCGACAGGATCCCATCGACAAAGTCCACCACGCGGGGGCGCAAGGCAGCTGCCGCCATCCGCTTGCCGCCTGTGATATAGGGAGAAATGGCGTGGGCAACCCCGGCTCGCTGCAGCTTTTGCAAAGCCTCTTCCGTGTTGGCGCGGGCAATGGCGCGGATGCGGGGGTTCAAGGTGCGGGCCGACAGCACCACATAGAGGTTTTCGGCATCGCTGGAGAGAGCGGCAATCAGACCCTCGGCCTGCTGCACCCGCGCTGCCAGCAAGGTGGCATCCAGGGTGCTGTCCCCATGAAGAGCGATATATCCCAGCTCTTGCGCCACCTGAATTGCCTCGGCAGATTGATCAATAACCAAAAACGGCACCCCCTCTGCCTGAAACTCTTGCGCCACCTGCCGCCCAATGCGCCCAAAACCGCAAACGATGTAGTGGTTGTTCAGTGCTTCCATCTGTTTCTTCCACTTTCGCTGCCGGATCCCTTCCTGAAAATGCCCTTGGATGAGGGCCTCCGTAAAGCGGTTCACCATAAACCCGATGCTCAAAACCCCCATCAGGATCAAGGCCACCGTGAACAAGCGCCCCCGGTTTCCTAGCGGCCTCACCTCCATAAAGCCCACAGTGGTTAGGGTAATGACGCTCATGTAAAACGCTTCCACCCAAGGCCATTGCTCCACTCTGTGGTACCAGAGGGTGCCGATTAGGACAACGCCCAGCAGCGCCCCTACCCCCAAACCAAGATCCCGCCGGATGCCGGGATCCCTGTTGGCAGGGGGAAAAGGGTGACGAGCAGAAGCCATACGGCCCAGCCAGATCGAGTCAGGGAAAAAGTGGGAACTACAATGGGTAGGAGAAAGTCAGTTGTCGAGCAGCAGCGAGGGGAGTGCAGATGCCCGAGTACATCAAGGTGGAATATCGGATCGACAAAAAAGGACAGGTGACCGAGACTGTGTTGAACGGATCTGGCTCCAGTTGTACTCTAGCCACGGCAGAGCTAGAAGCAGCCCTTGGAACTGTGCAAGAACGAAAGCTATTGCCGGAGTTTCATCAGCCAGCAGAAGCCGAGGTAGAATCGCAAGTCTCTTTACCGCAAACCTGCTGACTCCGTCTCCTTGCCCCCAGTTTTCCCCTATCTACCTGCCTACTTTCGCTTCTTGCTCCCCTTGCCAGCAGCGCCGCTGGATCGCGCCGCCCCAACTGCCGACTGAAACAGCCAAACCGCCAACGGAGCAGCAACAACCAAGATGATACTGGTGGGGCCGACGCCAAAATCCGGCTCACCGGAAGCCAACTCGAAAATCGAACCCACAGCGGCGATGGCACTGATGCAGGAAACGGCCAAGAGCAGGTAGCCTTTAACACTGGTGGTCATAGGGAACTCGTCTGTGGACTACGGTTAAGCGGTACAGACTGTCTGGCACAAGGGGCAGCCGGGCAAACGTCTATTCGCGAAAAAGCCCTCCCACTCTCGAGAGGGCTACTTTCTATGCTACGGGCAGGGATCCCCAGCCAGCAAGCCAGAGCTGGGCTCTCTCTTAAAAAGCAACCCGGGAAGTGCAATTAGAGGGCAGGCCTAGCCATTGACGATGATCTTGCCGACCATGCCAGCCCCGCGGTGGGGAGTGCAGTAGTAGGTGTACTCACCCGGAGGGACATCGACAAAGGCCGATTCCACCACTTGGTTGGGAGCCGTGAGCAGGGCCTTGTGGGACAGCTTGGCTGCCAAGGCCGCATCGCCACCGGGTACCTTGTCAAAGACAACGTTGTGAGGATAGACCTTGTTGTTGACCCACCGAACAGTATCTCCCTGATTGATGGTGAGGGAAGGGGGATCGAAAATCAGTTGGGCCTTGTCAGAGCCCATTTTAACTGTGTAGGTTTCAGCAGCAGCAGGGTTGGACAGGAAAGCTACCCCAGCCACCCCGACTACGAGAGCGAGGAGGATGAGCTGCAGACGCTTCGCTAGGTTAAAAATGAACAACATGGATTCCTCTCAAAACGTAACGGCCGTCGCCCCCGCCTCTGCGACTAGTCCACCACTTTCCAAGTTGTGAAGGAAAGGTACCCAGCTCAGCAGGGACGTTCAACTTCTATCTTAGGATTTTAAGGCGGAACAGGAACACACCAGGGCAGCTGGGTAGCCCCGTACTAAAGTACGGGGCGGAGAAGCCCGCTCACGTTAGCGGGACGTAGTCCTTAAGCGACTTGAGTCGCTCGCCAATGTAAGCACCCACCCTGGTGAAAGACCGGGACAGTGCCGTAAGTCAACAAGTAAGCGGAACCTCCAAGCTTTGCCTTTAGGAACCGTCTAGGGGCATCTTGACAGCGCCTTTGTGAGTTCCTCTGTGGACTGCGTAAGAATCCCCTGACTTAAAATCAGGGGAGTAGCAACTACTACCTTGCTAGAGCCAGGGGCTGTTCCAGACGTTAGGGCCACAGGGAGAGATCGGGCTACGGGATTGCCTCGAGTCTCTCCCTTTCTCATTGTCTCTCACCGCAAGTCGGCGATTCTTGGCTCTGTAGGGTCTCGGAGAGAAAGCTGACCATTCCTGAAAATCCGGGAGTGCCTTGCCAGCCAAAATCCGTAGGGTTGCCGATGCGGGAGGGGGGTAGGTCATTCTAGCCTCTAAGCAGAGAACAAGGTGCTCTTCTCCTGCTGTTCTCCGATTGCTTGCTAGGTTGCGTGTAAGACACCAGCTCGCTCAGTAGAACTGGAATGCTGTCTAAAATGTACAGTATTCGTCCATCGCCCGTACGAGTAAGCCTTCTACTCAGATTTTGGAATTGGCAGAACAAGGGCGAAACATTCAGGTCTTGGCTCGCTGCATCGGCACAGCCTTGAATTTAGGCAGTCCGCTCAAGTTGTAGTACATTACACTCCGCAGGCATGGGAGTAATGCCTGCTTTTCAACTCCTACCAGCTAATCTCGCTTGCACTTCTGCAGAGTTCCTCAGCAGCTTTTTCAGCCTGATGAGTTTTGTGGAGGGAGGGATCCCAAAAGTTTTTGGGCCCTCTCGCTAAGACAGGCATCCAGAGTGCCGCCTCTAATTTGGGGATCCCAAGGCTAGTGCTGAACGATTCCCTGAACCATAGCGTCGGTCAGTTGGCATACTCCCCAGCCCTAAAGAGTGGGGATTCTTGTTCTTGGTTCCACGACAGCACTTGCTGAGTTGTGGGCTGCCCCTTCCCAATAGCAGTGCTCCTCTCCCCACGCGTTCCCCTCTTACAGGGCAGTTCCCCAATGCCCCTAGGTGCTGTTCCAGCTTAATACTGCTTGCCCATACTGATTGTGAAGAGTTAAGCCATACCTCAAAAAGGGAGTCAACACGGATTTTCCAGCAAAAAATATATTGGCCAGCCATTGGGATCCCCAAGCTTAGTGAACAACTCCCGCCACTTATCTTCGTTGAGTAAACACAACAGAGATTTAACTTATTCTCCTCAATTGCAGTACGAACGGCTTTCATCCCGACACCGATTTGCGCTTGAGTCAACACAATTCACCCATACAGTGCGGGGCTTCCCGCCGATTAAGCTAAAGAGCCGTGACTGAGGATGTGCTTGCTGCCCTTGACCAGACCACTTGCCTAGGGTCGAAAGCCCTCCCCTGGCAGAGCCTCCAAGAGTTGAACACTTGGACGAAACAGCCGTCCTGCAGCCAGGGAGCATGTTATCCTGAGTTGGCTTAGTATGATTTCATAGCCGGGCTCAGCCGTCATCTTTCTAACTGCGGCTGGCTAACCCGCCGTTTAGGGATCCGGCTCAACTTTCTTCGCATGGCAGGCAAAAGACAATGGTAGGCATCTTCAGGCGCTTTTTCGGCTCTCGCGGTCAAGCAGATTCCAAACCTTCCTCAGAGACAGCTGCTCAGCCAGCTAAAAAGAAAGACAACACCTTTTTTCTCGACCCGGATGAGGCCAAAACCCTTGGCAACATCGAATACATGCGCACTCCCAGGATCGTGAAGCACACCTTCCAGGATTTTGGCTCTGCGGAGAAGGTGGAGGTAGTGGAGCAGGTTTCTTCCCTAAGCAAAGTTAAGTTGGCCGTAGAACAGGCCAAAGCTCCTGAACCTGCTTCTGAGCAGAGCTCTTCCACCTCAAACAGAAGCAGTGAAGCAGGCTTACGCCGCCAGGGGGGATCCGACCTGGACATGTTTCGCAACATGGCCCGCAGCCTGAAGCGCAAGTAGGCTGGATCCCAGCTTATTGGCTGCATAGGATACAACGGCTATCGAAACGGCCAACCAACACGAAATTCAAGGAGGGGCAATGGCGATTAAGCGAGGCACTCTGGTGCGGGCCATCCGCGAGAAATTGCAAGGCAGCCTGGAAGCCCAGGCCAGCGACTCTTTTATTCCCAGCTACGTCTTCGATACTGCTGGAGAAGTGGTGGATATCAAGGACAACTACCTCCAGATTAAGTTTGGGGCTGTTCCCACCCCCCCAATTTGGCTGCGGGCGGATCAGGTCGAGGAGATCGCGAGTTGAACAGGAGCATGGAAGGCTCCTCTTTGGCTTGAGGGAGGGCTAATGCTACCTCTGGCTTCTCCCACGCGCGAACAACTTCTGCAACGCAGGCGACTTTTGCGTCAGCAACGTCGCAACCGCTTTTGGCAGGGATCCTGGCGCTTAGCCAGCTCGATGGGCGTTCTGACACTGCTGGTGTTGGGTCTGCAGCAGCCCTACTGGCAAATTCGCCGGCCGGAGCAAATTCAGGTAAAGGGCAGCTACTGGGTGGATCCCGACTGGATACGGAGGCAATTGCCTCTGACCTATCCCGTGAACATCTGGCAGGTGCAGCCGGCTGTCTTGGAAAGAGCCTTACTGGGATCCCCAGCTCGCCCTTCTCCCCTCAAAAGCGTCCAGGTACAGCGGCAGCTGCTGCCGGTGGGGGTGATTGTCCAGGTGCGGGAACGGCAACCGGTTGCACGCGCCCGCCAGGGCGACCAGACAGGCTGGGTGGATCGGCAAGGCCATTGGCTGCCCCCCGATCCCTTTCGACGCCACAGCGGATCCTCTCTCTCCTGGCCTGAGCTGGAGTTGCTGGGCTGGGAGAACCACACGCCCGAGCAATGGGCCTTGTTGCTCGAAGCCCTGCAACAGTCTGAGATCCGGATCGAGACCGTAGATTGGCAATCAGGAGAGGGAATCACGCTCCACACTGAGCTGGGCAACGTTTACCTAGGGCCGATTTCTGACCGCCTGCCCCTGCAAATTCAAACCCTCAACCAAATGCGGGATCTGCGCCGCTACTGCGAGTGTACACCCGACGAAATTCTCCAGATCGACCTGACCAGCCCCAGCGTACCCACCCTGCAGCTCACCCCTGCCGCCACCCAGAAGCGCTGGAAGCCCTTGGAGCAGCGCTAGCCCTGGGATGAGCTTGCTGCCATGAACACAGTGCCAGCGGTGGAAGTCAAACAGTTGTGGGTCGGCTATCCCGGTTGTCCGCCGGTGCTGCAAGGGCTGGATCTACGGGTTGAGGCCGGGCAGCACCTAGGGATCATTGGCCCCAATGGCGCCGGCAAAACCACCCTGTTCCTGGCCCTCGCCGGCCTGTTGCCCCCCTGTTCCGGCCAGATCACGTTGTTTGGGCAGCCGCTCCGGCCTGGCCAGTTTCGCCCTGAGGTGGGGCTAGTGTTTCAGGATCCCGACGATCAGCTGTTTGCTGCCTCGGTGGCCGAAGATGTAGCCTTTGGGCCACGCAACCTGGGACGTTCTGAGGCGGAGGTCGCGGCTGTGGTTCAAGCAACCCTGGAGATGACCGGCACCCTGCATCTGGCCAACTGTCCCCCCCATCATCTCTCCGGCGGCGAAAAACGCATGGTTGCGATCGCCGGGATCTTGGCGATGCAGCCGCAGTTGATCCTCTACGATGAGCCGACTGCCAACCTGGATCTGCGCGCCCGTCGCCGGCTAATCGCCTTTTTGTTGCAAGCAACGCACACCTTTCTGCTCGCTTCCCACGATCTGGAACTGATCCTGGAAGTGTGCGATCGGGTGCTCCTCTTGGATCAAGGCCGGATTTGTGCCCAGGGATCCCCGGCCCACCTGATGAGCCAACCCAACCTCATGGAAGCCCATGGCTTGGAAGTGCCACCCTCGCTGCGCCGATAACGGCAAAAGTTGAAAAGATGTCAAGAATTATTTTTGAGTTGATAACAATTTTGCCTCTCTTAATAAAAAGCTATCGTGCTAATTAAAAATATTGATTTTCGTCCAGGATTGAATGGGGATATCATTCTGTTAAGTCGGGGGATCCCTTCTCTGGGCTGTCCTCGTCGATTTTGTCGGATCGATTTTGTGCAAGAAAGATGGGGACTTAGCCTGGAGTTGGCAGCTTTGCCCGCCTAAGTGACAGTTGTGGTTAACCCAGATGGCTCCTACAACCTTTTCTGGCTTCAGTCTATTGAGTCTGAGGTCGGCGGCTGGGCAGGGCCTTCTCTCCAGGGGGAGGTCTGTGGTGGCTGGGGTAGGTGTGGCCGAGAAGAGCTGTCCACTGAGGTTTGGGCAGAGAATCTCCCGGATGAGTTCGATGGAAATTGCAGGATCGAACCCAATAGGGGAGATCAGGTTGGAGATCGATTGGCCTTATTGCTGGGTTCGGCAACGTTCAGGAACTGAGTGTTCAAAAGTGGAGGGTTGATATGCCTATTGCAGTCGGAATGATCGAAACCCGTGGGTTCCCGGCAGTGGTAGAAGCTGCCGACGCCATGGTAAAGGCCGCGCGCGTCACCCTCGTGGGTTACGAGAAAATTGGCAGCGGGCGCGTCACCGTGATCGTGCGGGGCGATGTCTCCGAGGTGCAGGCCTCGGTAGCTGCCGGCTTGGAGTCTGCCAAACGGGTGAGTGGGGGCGAGATCCTCTCCCACCACATCATCGCCCGTCCCCACGAAAACCTGGAGTTTGTGCTGCCCATCCGCTACACGGAGGCAGTGGAGCAGTTTCGCACCTAAACCAAGCAGTTGCACCTAGCCCGGAATTGACCCGAGCCGGAAAATCGGGCCGGGTTTACACTCCCCCAACAATTTCAGCGTAAGGAGTCCCTATGGCTATTGCAGTCGGAATGATCGAAACCCTGGGCTTCCCGGCAGTGGTAGAAGCTGCCGACGCCATGGTAAAGGCCGCGCGCGTCACCCTCGTGGGTTACGAGAAAATTGGCAGCGGGCGCGTCACCGTGATCGTGCGGGGCGATGTCTCCGAGGTGCAGGCCTCGGTGGCCGCCGGGATCGAGTCGGTGAAGCGGGTCAATGGCGGCCAGTTGCTCTCCTGGCACATCATCGCCCGTCCCCACGAAAACCTGGAGTACGTGTTGCCCATTCGCTACACCGAGGATGTGGCTCAGTTCCGCGAAGGGGTCAACGCCATCCGTCCCTTCACCCGTCCATAGATGCGTATCGCGATTGTGCGGGGCACTGTTACCAGCACCCAAAAGGATCCCAGCCTGACGGGGGTGAAGTTTCTGGTGGTGCAGTATGTCGATCTCGAGGGCCGACCGCAGCCCGACTACGCTGTAGCCGCCGATCCGGTGGGGGCCGGCGCTGAGGAGTGGGTGCTGGTCAGCCAAGGCAGCGCAGCTCGCCAGCCGCAGGGGAACGAAACCCGCCCGTTGGATGCAGTGGTGATGGCGATCATCGACACCGTTAGCATTGGCGGTCGCTCCCTCTACAACAAGCGCGACCAACGCTAGCTGGGATCTCTCTTTCCTTTCCCTGACGTGTTCTAGAGGCTCACGGTTATGCCTGCTCACACCTACGCTGCGCCGCCAACGCCCTGGTCTCGCCGCCTGGCGGAGCCTACCATTCATCCCTCTGCCTACGTGCATTCCTTTTCCAATCTCATTGGGGATGTGCGCGTGGGCGCGCAGGTGCTGATTGCCCCAGGAACTTCCATCCGTGCAGATGAGGGCTCCCCCTTCTACATTGGCGACGGCTCCAACGTCCAGGATGGAGTGGTGATCCATGGCCTGGAACAGGGGCGGGTCATTGGCGAGGATGGCCAGCCTTACTCGGTTTGGATCGGCAAGAATACCTCCATTGCTCACATGGCTTTGATCCACGGGCCAGCCTACGTGGGCAACAACTGCTTCATCGGCTTTCGCTCCACGGTATTCAACGCGCGGGTGGGGGATGGCTGCATCGTCATGTTGCACTGCCTGATCCAGGATGTGGAGATCCCGCCGGGCAAGTATGTGCCCTCCGGCTCCATCATCACCACGCAAGCTGAGGCGGATCGGCTGCCCGATGTGCAGGATAGCGATGCCAAGTTTGCCCAACATGTGATCGGCATCAACCAGGCTCTACTGGAAGGCTATCACTGCAGTGAAAACCTCGTCTGTATTGCTCCCATTCGCAACGAACTTCTGCAGTCGCGCACCTCTAACCCAACGGCTACGGAGACGGCATCTATGACTCATTCCTCCTCTCGCGCCAACGGCCGGAACGGCGGCGGATCCGTTCTCAAGCCGGAGGTGGTGGAGCAGGTTCGCGCCCTGTTGGCCCAAGGCTATCGGGTAGGGCTGGAATATGCCGATGCCCGCCGCTTCCGCACTTCTTCCTGGCAGAGCGAAAGCCCAATCACCAGCACCCGCGAGGCCGAGGTAATGCAATCGCTGGAAGCTATTCTGGCGGAGCACCGCGGCGAATACGTGCGCCTGCTGGGGATCGACCCCAAGGCAAAACGACGGGTGCTGGAGCAGATCATCCAAACCCCGGAGGGGCCGGCGACTGTTTCCGGATCCCCCAGCCACGTCTCGGTTACGGCCCCAGGTTCTGGGGCAGCCAGCTCGCGCCCTGACGCCGGCTTGGAGGAGGAGATCCGGGCGCTATTAGCGCAGGGGTATCGCGTCGGCCTGGAGGTGGCCGATGTTCGCCGCTACCGCACCTCTTCCTGGCAGACTTTGGGCAATTGGAGCGGCTCGGCCCAAGAGATCCTGGCGGCTGTGCAGGCGGCCCTGGCCGAACACACGGGAGAGTATGTGCGCCTGCTGGGGATCGATCCCAAGGCCAAACGGCGGGTACTGGAGAAGGTGATTCAAACGCCCCAGGGGCAGGTGAGCAGCAGTAGTGGCGGGACAGCCCCGCCTGCAGAGGGGGGCAACCTGGGAGGGAGTGCTGCTGGCCTCGACCTGGAGTTACAGGAAGAGGTACATCGGCTGCTGGCCCAGGGCTATCGCATCGGCTACGAATATGCTGACGAGCGCCGCTTCAAAACCTCCTCTTGGCAAAGCGGGCCGACCATTCACGCTAGCCGCGGGCCGGAGGTGTTGGCCAAGCTGACGGCTGCTTTGGCGGAGCACCAAGGCCATTACGTGCGCCTATTGGGGATTGATCCCAAGGGGAAAAAGCGGGTTTACGAGCGCATCATTCAAACCCCCGGCGGCAAGTCGCCCGCCCCTGCAGCCCAGGGATCCCCAGCGGCTACTCCTGTTTCCACCGTTCCTGCCAGCACCCGACTCAGCAGCGAGGTGGTGGCACAGGTGCAGCAATTGCTCAGCCAGGGCTACCGCATTGGCACCGAACACGCGGACAAGCGGCGTTTTCGCACCTCCTCTTGGCAGAGCTGCAGCCCTATCGAGGCCACCCAGGTGCCCCAGGTGGTAGCGGCTCTGGAAGCCTGCCTGGAGGAGCACCGCGGCGAGTATGTGCGTCTGCTGGGCATCGACCCCAAAGCCAAGCGACGGGTGCTGGAGCAGATCATCCAAACCCCTTGAGGGATCCGCATCTTCTCTGAATCACTGTCGGTTCAAGGTTGGTTTTGGTCCGACCTCCTAGCGATGAGGAGCACCTTGGCTTTGCCTCTGCCCACCTCCACAATGCTGCGCTCCTGGCCCAGCCAGAACGGCGAAACTCACTACTATGTCAGTGGCGAAGTGCAGGTGGAGGCAGGAGCAGGCATCGGAGCGGGAGTGCTGTTGCGGGCCAACCCCGGCTGTCGCATCGAGATCGGGCGGGGCGTCTGTATTGGCATGGGATCCGTTCTCCACGCCTGTGGGGGATCCCTTGTCGTGGAGGCGGGGGCCACCCTGGGGATGGGGGTACTGGTGATCGGTCAGGGCACCATCGGCAAAAATGCCTGCATTGGCTCGGAAACCACGCTGCTCAACTGTTCGGTGCTCAGCCAGGCAGTGATCCCTCCCCGCTCGCTGGTCGGGGATCCCACCTATTCCAGCAGGCAAGAGGCGGAGGTGGGCATAGCTAGCGAGGCAGAGCCCGTGTCGGCAGTAGCCCCGCCAGAACCCTCTGAGGAAACCTTGCCTGAGCCGGCCTCTCCCCCCGATTCGCCGCTGGTTCAGGTGGAAAAGCAAACCCGTCGTTGGCAGGAGGCGGCTGAGCAAACCCAAGAGAACTCAAGATCCCCTAAGACCCGCAAGCTCAATGGGATCCCGGGCTATTCGGAGCTGGATCGGCTGCTGGGCAAGATCTATCCTTACCGGCAGATCCTATCCTCTGGGGGTGGCCAGTCTTGAGGGCTACACTGGCATAAAGAAGTAGGGTGCTATGTCCACCTCTTTGGGTCTTATTCAGACACGCAGCTTTCCAGTCATTGTGCGCATTGCCGACGCCATGACCAAGTCGGCAGGAGTGGCGCTGATCGGCTTTGAGAAGATCTCAGGAGGCTACTGCACGGCAATCGTACGGGGAGGGATTGCCGATGTGCGCATTGCCATCGAGGAGGGGATTGAGCTAGCCCGCCAGTTTGACCAAGAGGAAATCTCCAGTTTGGTCATTCCACGGCCTTTGCCCAACTTGGAGGCGGTGCTGCCCGTCAGCAGCAAGCTGTCTCAACTGGCGCAAAACCGCGGCTACAGCCGCCTCAGCAACTTGGCCGTGGGCCTGCTGGAAACCCGCGGCTTTCCGGCTATGGTAGGGGCCGCCGATACAATGCTGAAAACGGCGGATGTGCAACTGGCCGCCTACGAGACCATCGGCGACGGCCTGTGTACGGCCATCATTCGGGGCACGGTGGCCAACGTGGCCATCGCCATCGATGCCGGCATGTACGAGGCAGAGCGCATCGGCGAGTTGCATGCGGTGGCCGTGATCCCGCGCCCTCTCGACGAACTGGAGCAGGCTCTACCGGTGGCCAGTTGTTTCGTTGCCCAACCGGTTACCTTGCCGGTGGCCATCCCCCAAGCCCAAGGACAAGAGGTGCGGCGCAGCGATACCGTTGTCGAGCGGATCCCAGTTTATCTGGAGCCGCCGGAAACCCCTTAGGTTGACCTTGCAAGACGGGAAGGCTCGTGCTGTACCTGACCTCTCCGTATATGGGGGGGCACAGGGGGATGTTAGTTGAAGATCTGGGATTACCTCCAGAAAGCCGAGCGGGGCAGAGAGGAAAAATGTTAGGCTACTGGAAGACCTGGGTCCGTGCAGCTCCGACGCCCAAACCGTGTCAGGATCGGAAGATAGCAGCACTACGGGATGCTCGGAGCAGGCGCGTCAACCCGGGTCGCCCTTTTCCTGCACCTAGATTTTCCTTGTTCAAGTTGTTCCGCTGGCCCTGGCAAGGCACACCCTATGGCTGAGAAAGACAACCCCCTCGCCAACTTGGCTGAGAAAGCTTTCTACTTTGGTATGGGTCTGGCCGCTCTGGTGGCCGACAATGCCCCCAAGGTAGCTGGGAGTGCTAGAGAGCGCCTGCTGGAGCTGCGCAAGCAGGTGCAAGCCTTAGTCGATGAATTGGTAGAGTTGGGGGCAATGAGAGCCGAGGAGGCGCAGGCCTACATGGACGCCATTGCCGCCAATGCTAAGCGCAAGGAAGAGGGGGAGCCTGCTGGTGGCCCCCGCAAAATCACTATCGAAGATATGGGCGGAGCAGAGCTAGAAGGGAGTACTGCCATTGAGCTGTCGGAGGCAGCTCGCCTGCGCCGGCAGATTGCTGAGCTGCAGGCAGAACTGGAGCGCATCAAGAAAGAGACAGGTAGAGCCTAGGTCTCGCTAAAGACAGGGAGGGCTCCCTAGCTCTGCAGAAGTCAGCCCGCCCTCACAACTGTCCAGCAACGCGTCCTGGAGGACTCGAACCCCCGACATCCGGTTTTGGAGACCGACGTTCTACCAACTGAACTAAGGACGCATGGGTAAAGAACCAGCCCCTTACCTAGTTTACCCAGTGTAGCAGGTATGCCCAAAGCCTCAGAGGGCTTCTTCTTTAGAATCCGTTTTGGCTTTGATGCGAGTGGCCTTGCCCACTCGGTTTCGCAGATAGAACAGCTTGGCCCGCCGCACCTTGCCACGCCGCAACACCTGGATTGACTCAATGCGCGGCGAGTGAACCAGGAAGACCCGCTCCACTCCAATTCCCTGGAAAACCTTGCGCACCGTGATGGTGCGGTTGCATCCAGAGTGACGCATGGCGATAACCGTACCTTCAAAGGCTTGCACCCGCTCTTTGCCGCCCTCTTGAATGCGCACCCCCACCCGTACCTGATCGCCAACATGGATCTCTGGCAGATCCGGCTTCATGTAGGCCGCTTCGATGGAGCGGAGGATCTCTTCGGCGTTGATGCGAGCGTTCATGGCTTTCCCGCGCTATCGGCAGCTAATCAGTGTAGCAATCCCCCCCTTTTTTGTACAGAGCCTGCCAGCCGCCCGCACCCACTAGCCGATGTGGGAAACCGCGTTTGCACCCCCTCTCCTTTTTCAATAGGCTGGATACAGAGAAAGCCCTTGTGAAAGGCGAGAGACTTTTGTGATCCTGCGCACCAATGAGCCCCAGACGGGATCCCCACCCCCTGCCAAATCTACTGACCAACCCCTGCCACAGAGCGGATCCCGTAACAGAGGACTGCCCATCGGCTGGATCCTGGTGGGGATGCTGTTGGCCGGCTTGGGCGGTGGCGGCATTCTCGTTCAGCGTCAGCTCCGGCAACAGATGGCCCAGCGTCTGCAGAGGCTAACGGTGCCCGTGCAGGTGACAGATCTCACCCAACGCCTGAGGGTGAGCGGCCAGGTGCAGCCGATCCGGCAGGTGAATGTCAGCCCCCGCGAGTCCGGTCGTCTGGCGGAGCTGCTGGTGGATCAGGGGGATGAGGTGGTGGCGGGGCAAGTGTTGGCTCGGATGGACTACGGCGATCTGGCCAGCAGCATTCGCCAAGCCCAAGCCCGCATCCAAGAGCTACAGGCCCGCCTGGCGGAACTACAAGCCGGCGAGCGACCCCAGGTCATCGCGGCAGCCCAGGCTAGGGTGGACGCGGCGCGGTCGCAGGTGAGTTTGGCCCAAAGGGAATTGGAGCGGATTCAGGCGCTGGTGCAGGAGGGGGTTGTAGCCCGCAGCGAGCTGGATCAACGCCTAGCTCGCTTGGAACAAGCGCAAGCGGACTTGCAAGCTGCCCAACAAGAGCTGGAGCGATTGCAGTCAGGTAGCCGCCCAGAAACGCTGCAGCAGATCCAAGCTCAGATTGCCCAGGCGCAAGCCGAGCTGGCGCAGCGGCAATCTCGCCTGGCTGAGGCCGAGATCCGGGCGCCTTTTTCCGGCGTGGTGGTGCAGCGCTTTGCCGAGGTGGGATCCTTTGTAACTCCCACTACCGCAGCTTCCGATGTCACCGCCGCCTCTTCCAGCTCCATCTTGGCACTGGCCCAAGGGATCGAAGTGCGAGCAGAGGTGCCGGAGGCGCAAATTGCCCAGGTGCGGGTGGGGCAGCCGGTGGAGATCCGATCCCTGGCCTATCCGGATCGGGTGGTGCAGGGGCGGGTGAAGCGGATTGCCCCTGCCACGGTGGTGGTGCGGGAGGTCACCGTCTTTCGGGTCATGATCGAGCCGGAGCCGGGGGCAGACTTTTTGCGCACCGGCATGAACGTCTCGGTGGATTTTATCGGGGAGCGGCAGCCTCAGGCGCTCACAGTGCCCTCGGTGGCCATCCTGCGGGAGCAGGGCCAAGAGGGGGTGATCCTGCTGGATCCGCAAACCCAGCGGCCCGTCTATCGACCAGTGGAAACGGGCCTCACCCAGGGCGGGATCACCCAAGTGCTCTCGGGCTTGCGGGCGGGGGATCGGGTCTTTACGGCGCTGCCGCCGGGGGTGAACCTAGAGGCTTTGATCCGACAAGAGCAAAATCGCAGCGAAACCGCTCAAATCAAGCCACACCCATGAGCCTACCGATTGCAGCCCAAATGGCCTGGCAAATGGTGCGCCGCTACCGCCTGCGCACCGGTTTAAGCATGTTGGGGATCCTCATCGGCAACGCCGCTGTGGTGGCCATTGCTGGGTTTGGCCATGCCGCCCAGGAGCTGGCCGTGGATCAGTTCCGTTCTTTGGGCACCAACTTGCTCATTGTCTTTTCTTCCAGCTTGGGCCTGGCGGACGCCAGCAACACCCGTCCCATCACCCTTGACGATCTACGGGCAATTGCCGCGGAAGTGCCCGCTGTGTCGGCAGCCGTCCCCAGTCTTGTGGTCAATGTGCGCGCCGTGCGGGGCGGAGTGGATCGCCGCTATGAGGCCACAGGCACCTGGCCGGAGTATTTGTCGGTGCTGAATTTGGAGGTTGAGGAAGGCCGCTTTCTCTTGCCGGCGGATATTGAGGAGCAGCGCCCGGTGGTGGTGCTGGGCAGCGAGGCCGCCCGCGAGCTGTTCGGCTTGGATCCTGCCGCTGCAATTGGGGAGACGCTGCTGCTGAACAACTTGCCCTTTGAGGTAATCGGCACGTTGCGTTCCAAGCCAACGGTGTTTGGCAACAGCGATGCTGGCCTGTTTTTGCCGGTGGATGTGGTGGCCAACCGCTTTGTCGGGCGGCGTTCCCCCTACGGCCTGGAGCTGACGGCGATCTTTGTCTCGGCCCGCTCTGAAGCCGATCTGCCGGCTGCCGAGTTCCAGATCCGCAACTTGCTGCGGCAACGGCACCAACTGGTGGGGGAGGATGACTTTGTTGTCCGCAACCAAAAGGTGTTGCTGGACGGGGCGGCCAGGATCTTAACTCTGCTGCGGGTGTTGTTGACCGGCACAGCGGCGCTCTCGCTGCTGGTGGGCGGGGTGGGGATCATGAATGTGATGCTGATCTCGGTGGCGGAACGCACCTCTGAGATCGGGCTGCGCAAGGCGATCGGCGCCGATAGCCGGCAAATTTTGCAGCAGTTTGCCACCGAAGCTATTCTCATTGCCGTCAGCGGCGGCGTGGCCGGGATCCTCCTCAGCAGCGGCCTGCTGGTGGCGGTGCAAGTGTTCACGCCCCTGGCTACCCGCGTGGATGCAGTGGCAGTGGCAGTGGCCTTTTCCCTCTCGACAGGGATTGGGCTGGTCTTCGGCATTTTCCCGGCCCGGAAAGCGGCACAATTGGATCCCATCGAGGCCCTGCGAGCCTGAGATCCCCCATTCGTAGGATAATGGGAGCTTACAGTTGACACTCCCGCGACTAAAGTCGGGGGATTCTTACGCAGTCCACAGTTGGACTCGTAAAGGCGCTGTCAAGACGCCCCTAGACGGTTCCCAGAGACAAAGCCTCAAGGTTCCGCTTACTTGTTGACTTACGGCACTGTCCGGGTTTTTCACCGGGGTAGGTGCTGACTTAAGATTACAAGATAACATTGGCGAGCGACTCCAGTCGTTCGAAGGCTTTTCTGCCCTGCACTACTCGCGCTAGCGGCGCGGAGCGCTGAGTACGGGGCTACCAAGTTACTCTGCTGTGTTGAGTTGTCCGCCGTTCGCTAAGGAGCTTCCCCCTTGGTCAGAGAGCGAGTAGAGGTGATCGTCCCTGCCACCACCGCTAACTTGGGGCCGGGGTTCGATTGCATCGGTGCAGCCCTGGAGCTCTACAACCACTTCCAATTTCGCGAGATTCCCACCGGTCTCAGCATCCACTATCGCGGCAGCGATCACATCAGCCAGAGCAAGGACAACCTGGTGTATCGTGCCTTCTGCCGTGCTTTCGAGCTGCTCAGCAAGCCGGTGCCGGGGGTGGAGATTGAGATCACCCTCAACGTGCCCCTGGCGCGGGGGCTGGGCAGCTCTGCCACTGCCATTGTCGGCGGCCTGCTGGGGGCTAATGCTCTTGGATCCCTGAACCTGGCTCCTGAGACTCTCCTGCAGTTGGCCATTGCCCTCGAAGGCCATCCCGACAACGTGGTGCCCGCCCTCCAGGGCGGCTGTCAACTCTGTGTGCAGGGGCAGCAGGGGCAATGGGTATTTTGTCCGGTGGATTGGCACGAACACATCGGCCTGGTGGCGGCAGTGCCTAACTTTAAGCTGTCCACCCAGGCGGCCCGCGAGATCCTGCCCAAGTCCGTCAGCCTGGCGGATGCTGTCTTTTCCGTCAGTCACCTGGGGCTGCTTATCCGCAGCCTGCAGTCGGGGCGGGTGGACTGGCTAAAGGTGGCCTTGCAGGATCGGCTGCACCAACCGGCGCGCATGGAGCTAATTACCGGCTTCAAAACCGTCCAGGCGGCGGCTCTGGCTGCCGGGGCCTATGGGGTGGTGATCAGCGGGGCTGGCCCCACACTTTTAGCCTTCTGCGCCCCGGAGGAGCGAGAACGAGTGGGATCCGCCATGGTCGGCGCCTGGGAGCAACTGGATATCGAAGCAGAGGCCAAACCCCTGAATTTGGATCGA
>NZ_JANSJA010000129.1:0-5187 GCF_047462335.1 Synechococcus sp. H60.1 | reverse complement strand
TGGCAGCAATAGGAGCAGGGGGGGGAGAAACAGCCAAGCTGCCACCGCCAAAGCCGCCATCGCCGCCACCAACACCGCTCCGGCAGCGCAATCTTTAGCAATTTCTGCCAGCAGGTGATAGCGGCTGCCCAGGGTCAGATCCACCACTGCTTCCAGGGCAGTATTCACCAGCTCCAAGGCCATCACCATCCCGCTGGTCAAGCTGATCAGGGCCATTTCTACAGCGCTCAGCCGCAGGGCCAACCCCAAGACAAAGGCCACCACCGCCACAGCCAGGTGGATGCGAAAGTTGCGCTGGGTGCGGGCGGCGTACAGCAGGCCCTTTCCCGCATAGTAGAAGCTTTTACTGAGGCTAGTGGCCACCTGCCACGAGGGGGGGCGCTGCCAGGGATCCTTCGCCGTGAGGTCAGCCTGGGCTCCCGCATCTGCTGCCTTGGAGGGATGGGCCGAATTGACCTGCGCTGAAGTAAAAGGAGCTCGCTGTCGCAATGCCGCCAAACGCAGCGGCTGGGGAAAACGGCTAGGGCTGCTGGCCATGGGTCACCTCCAGATCTTCTTGGATGGCGGCAAGCAGGTAGCGCTGTTGCTGCAACATGCGCTGTAGGGAAAGCTCATCGGGGTGATCCCATCCCAGGAGATGCAGCAGGCCGTGGCTGGCCAGCCAGGCCAATTCCTGCGACAGCCGCTGCCCCTGGGCTTTTGCTTGCGCGCAAGCAGTGGGTACCGAAATTACGATATCCCCCAGCAGGCGCACCCCTGTTATCTTCTGCAGCTCGACAGGGGTGGACATCTCCTCGGCGGCAAAGGCCAGGACATCGGTGGGAGCGTCGATGTGGCGAAACTCGCGGTTGAGCTGGCGGATGTGCTCGTCGGAGGTGAGGCAAAGGCTGAGCTCGCAGGGATCCTTCACCCCCAGCTCTCGCAGCCACACTGCAAACCAACGGTGCCAAGTGGCTTCCTCAACTGGGCTGGGGACGTTTAGCTCCAGGTACAGATCCAGGAATCCATCCATGCAGGCCTCACTCACACCATGCACCTTATTCTAGTGGTTTGCTCAGCTCGGGCCAGGCCTCGGCGGCTCTCTGGTTGGCAAGCTGTTGTAGCGTTTGCCGCAGCCGATTCTCCAGCTTTTGCCGGCAACTGTCTGGATCGACCCCTCGCGGGGAAAGAAGCTCCGCTGGGAACAGATCTCCGGCGATGCCGACAGCCCAGGCCCCTGCCTGCAGATATTCTGCTGCATTGGCCAAGGTGACTCCCCCCGTTGGGATCAAAGGCAGGGATCCCAGCACCGGTTGCAGGTGGCGTAGGTAACGGGATCCGCCAAGGCTTTCTGCCGGAAACACCTTCACTGCCGTTGCCCCCGCCTGCCAGGCCCTCCAGATCTCGCCAGGGGTGAGGGCGCCGGGCACGATGGGCAGCCCCGCTTCCCGACCCCAGCAGATGATGCTCTCGTCCGTAAAGGGGCAAACATAGAATTGGGCTCCCGCTTGCCAAGCCTGCTCTGCCATCTGCCGATTTAAAACCGTGCCCACTCCTATCCAGCAATGTGGGTAGTCTTGCCGCAGTTGGGCAATCAACTCCAGATATCGGGGAACGTGGGGAGTGATCTCAATGTGGCGGATCCCGGCCCGGATGGCCAAGGTGGATCCCTCAAGGGCCTGAGCGTGGCTGGCCGAGAGGCGAATCACTGCGATTAGCGGCTCCTGCCACAGGTGGAGCAGCCAGGGGTGCTGTGACCTTTCTCCAAATTTGCCTTCAGAATGCTCGAACACCATCTGTGGGAAAGTAACCTCTCATGGATTTCCCCTGCTGCAGTTGCTTGGCTTCAATTTAAAGTTTTAGTTAATTTAAGATTTTAGCTGCAATCCAAAAATGACAAAGCCAACCTGTCAGTAAAGCAATGACAAATTGTAACAAACTCTTTTTTTGAGGAGGAAGTCAGGAACGAGCAAAGTTGGTGTTTACGGTGGTATGCGCATCTGCAGCCTTGGTTGGAGCCTTTGCTTTGACTATCCTTAGGTTTTGCTGGCAGGTAGGTGGCTAGCCTATTGCCATTTGGTTGATGTTGAGGTTGCTGTCGTTTGCCATTTGGAGTAGCGATACCGGGCAATAGCCAGATTGGGCTCGATCAGGCCTTGCAAATCTTTGTATTCTTAGGGTCGGTAGGTTGGTTGCCGAGGGTGTGGGGAGTGATGAGTCTTGGGATACGCAGCCTGAAGGCATGGGTGGTGGTCGGTTGGCTCGCTCTCTTGCTGTTGGGCAGTTTCTGGGGGGTTGCCCCATCTCAGGCGCAGAATGTCTACCAACTGCAACAGCGACAGCAGCAGATCCAGCAACAAATCCAGGGCACCCAACGCCGCCTGGGAGAGCTGCGCCAAGCGGAAGAAGAAGCCCGCCGCCGCATGGGATCCCTGCGGCAAAACATCCAACAGACGGAAGCCAGCCTGCGCGACAACCAATATCGTCTAGAACAGGCCCAGAGGGCGCTAGAGCAAGCGCAGAAGGAGCTTAAAGAGCTGGAAGACCGCCTGCGACGGCAGCAGCAGGGCACGGCCGCCCGCTTGCGCTACATGCAGCGGCAGGGGGCAGAACATTGGTGGGCTTTGCTGCTCACCAGTCGTGACCTGAACGAGTTTTTCGATCGCCGCCACCAGTTGCAGTTGCTAATCGAAGCCGACCGGCAGTTGATCCAAGAGCTGCAGGCGATGGCAAAGGAGGTGGATCAGCAGCGGATTGCCTTGGAGGCGCAGCGCAACGAGATTTCCTTGATCTTGCAGGAGCTGGCGGCCCAGAAAAACCAACTGCAGCAGCAGGCTGCCGCTCAAGAGCAACTGGTGGGCCGACTGGCCAACGAGCGCGCCGCCTATGAAGCAGCCCAACGGCGCTTGGAAGCCGATTCCCAACAGTTGACCATCCTCATCCAGCAACTGATCGCCCAGCAGGCTCAGCAGCGGGGGGGCAGGGATCCGGTTCAGGGCACGGGTCGGTTGATCCCACCGGTGCGCGGGCCGATCACCAGCGGCTTCGGCTGGCGGGTTCACCCCATCTATCGCAGCCGCCGCTTCCATGCGGGAATCGACTTCGGTGTGCCCACCGGCACTCCGGTGAGGGCTGCAGACCGGGGCACGGTCATCTACGCCGGTTGGTACGGCGGCTACGGCTACACAGTCATCGTCAACCACGGCGGCGGCATCACCACCCTGTACGCCCACAACAGCCGCGTCGCCGTCGGGGTGGGCCAGCAGGTACAGCGGGGGCAGGCCATTGCCGCTGCCGGCTCCACCGGCCTCTCCACCGGGCCTCATGTTCACTTCGAGGTGCGGGTCAACGGCCAGCCGGTCGATCCCCGCCGCTACTTGTGAAGCAGCGCATCTGCCGGCAACGGCTGCAGGGATCCCGCCTGCAAGATCCACCGCACATCGGCAATGGAGGACAGCTCCTCCGGGTCGTGGGAAACCACCAACACCGTCCAGGTGGATTTCAGGCGGGCCAGCAGCTCGATCAACTGCCGCCGCACTGACCAGTCCAGCCCCGCCGTCGGCTCGTCCAGCAGCAGTAAAAAAGGGCCGCGAATGAGCTGTACCGCCAGGGCCAAGCGCCGCTGCTGTCCGCCGCTGAGATGGTTGGGGGAGGTGCACAGAGGGATCCCTGCCAATCCCACCTGTTGGAGAACGTTTTCAATCTCCTTTTGCTGCAGCTCCGGGTGGCCGAAGCGCATTTCCTCTAGCACCGTCAAGCCACAAAAGTGGCGCTCCGGGAACTGAAACACCAGCCCCGCCATGCTGCGCAGTTGCTGAGGAGAGAGCTCTGTTCCTCCCCAGGCAATCCGCCCGCGCGTGGGCCGCGCCAAGCCAGCCAAAATTTCCAGCAGGGTGCTTTTGCCGGCCCCACTTTTGCCCACGATCAGCCCCAACTGGTTCAGGCCTAGCTCAAAGGAGAGATCCCGGAGAATTGGCTGAGAGAGGGTTGCCGGGTGGTAGCAGAGATCCTGAACCTGCAACATAAGCGGCGGTGCTGGGAGAGTTGTCGTTATTTTGGCACTGGAAAGCTCTGCCGGACAGCTACAACCACTCTTCTAGGCGCCCCAACTGATCCCGGAAGCCATAGGTGAGTTCGCGGTACCACTCTCGCAGCTCCAGTTGATCTACAGCTCGCCGCAAAGCCTCCTGGGAGCGCTCGATGGGGCGCAGAGCCGCAGACGGGATCCCTTCTTGAGCGGCCCATTGTTCAAACAGAGCCAGCTCCGTCTGCAAGTAGAGAATGAGGTTGGCCACATCCTGCGGGTGCGGGTAGCGGGTGGCATCTGGCATAAGACATCTCACCAGGGGAACTAGCTCCATTCTGGCCAAGAATCTGTCCCGCTGCCGCCTGAGGGCCCTATCCCCTCTCGCCTGCTTCTGTACTCTAGGCCGCAAAACGCAGATAATGCGGGGAGAAATGTTCACTGCCGGCGAGGGATCCATGAGCCAAAAGCTGCTGTTTGTGTGCCTGGGCAACATCTGCCGTTCTCCCGCTGCCGAAGGGATCACCAACTACTTGCTGCAGAGCAGCGGTCATGAGGGGGACATTCTCTGCGATTCGGCAGGTACAGCCGCCTATCACATCGGCAGTCCCCCAGATCGCCGCATGCAACAAGTTGCCCAGCGCTATGGACTGGAGCTGCACGGCCAAGCCCGGCAAATTCATCCTTTGGATCTGCGGGAGTTCGACCTGATCCTGGCTATGGATCGGCAAAATTATCGCGATATCCTCAGCCTCGATCCCCAGAGAAGATATGCCGACAAGGTGCGCCTCATTTGTAGCTACTGTCGTTCTCACACCGATGAAGAAGTTCCGGATCCTTACTACGGGGGCGAGGCGGGGTTTCACTACGTGATCGAGCTGCTCTGGGATGCCTGCAGCGGCCTGCTGGAATCCCTGATCCCCGGGATCCAATGCCCGCCGCTGCCCAGCCGCACCTAAATTCTCGCTCAATTCTATAGTTTTGCTGAAATCCGCCTGGCGGACGGATCCCTTCTGGGTAGCCTGAGCGTGGGTTTCCAAGTAAGCCCCGGCAGCTTTGGCAGAGCATCAACGGAAACATGCTGCCGACAACCATTGGCAAGAGGCAGGAGGGTCAGGATGGATCAGCTCTTTCCAGTCTTGGTTGGGATTGTCTTTTATGCCTTTTTTAGCTACACCTTGATG
>NZ_JANSJA010000128.1:0-10457 GCF_047462335.1 Synechococcus sp. H60.1 | reverse complement strand
AATTGTGAAGCAATACATCCAGAATCAGTCAGAGGGTGCTATCCATCCCCACCGTCTGTACGGTGGGGAATTCCGCACCTTACGTTAAAGCTGGAAGTCTCTTGGGAAGTGGGCCAGAATCGAGTTAAGGGATCCCGAGCTGGGTGCAGTTACGGCGCAGCATTCCCGGAAAATCCCGGCAAGCTGTTAGCTTCGGAGGTTGTGCGCCAATGGTAAGGTTGTTCTCATCTCTCTTTAAGAGGACTTCTAACCCCTGGGCTGGGATCCCGGCTGCCGAGTTGGACGCTCCTGAGCCTGCCGCTGGCGGTGGGGAGAGGCAGGCTTGTCCTTTTGCTGCCCAACGGGAACGGATGGTGAGGGAGCAAATCTTGCAGCGGGGGATCCGCGATCCGCGGGTGCTGGAAGCAATGCGCAAGGTGCCGCGTCACCTTTTTGTTCCCCCGGAGCTGCGGGATCGCGCCTACAAGGATTGCCCGCTGCCCATTGGCTACGGCCAGACGATCTCTCAGCCTTACATCGTTGCCTTCATGACCGAGGCGGCCTGCCTCACACCCGAATCGGTGGTGCTGGAGATCGGCACCGGATCCGGCTACCAGGCGGCCATTTTGGCCGAGCTGGCCCGACAGGTGTATAGCCTGGAGCGTTTGTCTCCCTTGGCCGCCCGTGCCCAGCAAACCCTTGCTGCCTTAGGCTACCGCAACGTGGAGGTGCGCCAGGGAGATGGCTATCAAGGTTGGCCGGAACACGCCCCCTACGACGCCATCGTGGTCACAGCAGCCCCCCCAACCCTGCCGACGCTGCTGCTGGATCAACTAGCGGTGGGGGGCAGGTTGGTAGTGCCGGTGGGCGAAAGCCAGGGATCCCAATCCTTGCTGATCCTCCACAAAACCCCAGAAGGGGTGGTGCAAAAGGGCGCTTTCCCGGTGCAATTTGTGCCCATGGTCTAGGGCAGGGGATCCTCAGGAGGCGGCCCAGAGCTGGGCGCGAATTTGTAGCGCCAACTGAGGGCGGTCGGTGATTAGCCCCTGCACCGGCAGCTCCTCCACAGGCGGGCGCAAACAGAAGGCCATGATCTCCGGGTCGTTCACCGTCCAGACGTAGAGCGGGATCCTAGCCTGGGCCGCCGCCGCCAAAAACGGCAGGTTCAGCCAAGAGTAGTGGGGGGCGAGAAAGTCGGCCCCCAGCTCGCGGCAATAGGCCAAGGGGGATCCCTTCTCTTCCTCCGACTGCGCCTCCACCAACAGGCCAACCTGGAAAGGGGGAGCGGAACTGCCGCGGCGCAAAAGCTCTCTCAGCCGCCCTACCACCTGGGGCAAAAAGGAGGTGAGCACGCAGGCATCCGGGGACAGTTGCTTGCCAATCAAGGCAAGGACTTGTTCTTCATAGCCGGCCTCCTTCAGCTCGATGTCGAGGGCAATTTTGCCTCCAACCTGAAGCAGCACCTCCTCTAAGGTGGGAATCATGGGCTTGCGGGCGCGGATCTCGGCCCAGGTGAGCGCCGCCAACGGCTGCCCCTCCAGCTCGGCATCGTGAAAAATCAGCGGGATCCCGTCGCGGCTGCGGCGCACATCCAGCTCAATCCCGTCGGCCCCGCCTTCGATGGCCGCCGCAAAAGCGGCCAGGGTATTCTCCTCAGCGTGGGTGTGGTCCCCACGATGGGCGACAATCCGGGTGGGAAAGCGATAGGCTGGAGAAGTTGAAACAATCTCTGTAGCCATGGACGCAGCCGAAATTGCCGCCTTAAAAGAGCGTATCAAGCGCATTCGTGAGCGCCGGCCAGCTTTGGTCAAGCTTTTGGAAAAGCCAGACCTGGGCAGCTTGCGGGTCGATGTCAATCAAGCCCTCGAGGAAATCGACGAGCTGCTGCAAGAGTTCGAGCAGACCTTTGGCCCACAGGACTAGCCGGCCTGGGTAAGCTCTTGCAATTGGGCCAAAACCTCGGCACTGTGCCGATAGGGGTTGACAATTGGGTCGATGGCCCGCAGGATCCCGTCGGGGTCGATCAAAAAAGTGTTGCGCAGAGCCATCTCCCCCATCCAGGAGCCGTAGGCGCGGCTAACGGTGCCCTCAGGATCCGAAAGCAAAGGAAATTGCAGCCCCTCTGCTGTGCAAAACCGCCGGTGGGAGTCCACCGAGTCGGCGCTTACGCCCACAATTTGTGCCCCCAGAGCCTGAAACTTGGGCAGATCCTGCTGAAAGCGGCGGGCCTCGATCGTGCAGCCGGAAGTGAAGTCGCGGGGATAGAAGTAGAGCACCACCCACTTGCCGCGAAAATCCGCCAGCCGCCGCACCTGGCCCGACTGATCCGGCAGCTCAAACTCCGGCGCCGGCGCCCCGATCTCCGGCAGGGGAGTGGTGCCCCACTGGGCCAAGGCAGACTGGACACCTACAAAGCTCACCAGCAAAACCGCAAACAACCCTGCCAGGCCCAGCCAGCGCCCGATCCTGGCCACTTTTTTGACAATCACGGCAACATCTCTCCAGCTCCCTAACTCTAGTTTACATAACTTCACAGCAGCCACTTGCAGAGCAAAAGCTGGGGTGGGATCCCCAGCCACCGCCAAAGTTGAGAGGTGCGCTGGATGGGAGTGTAGCGCAGTTGGGCGTAGAGCTGCCGGGCGGGCAGATTGTCTTCCACCACGTGCAGATACAACTGGCGATAGCCCCAACCTTGCACCACGCCTTCGGCGCTGAGCAAAAGCTGCCGCGCGATCCCGCGCCGCCGCCAAGCGGGCAACACCGCCAAGTTGGAAAGATAGGGATACTTGCCATGGGCCATGGCCCGCAAGGAGATCTCAGCAGTGGCCACCACCTCGGATCCCACCGCCGCCGCCAGGCAGCAGTAGTGCGGATCCCTGGCCGCCAGCTTGAGGCACAAATCTTGGCGGATGCCCAGCTTGTGAATCGGGTAAAGCCAGCCCTGCAGACCCAAAGGCGGATAAAACACCTGGGCGAGAACCTCCGCCACGGGATCCAGATCACCCAGTGTGACGGGATAGACCACGAGGGAGGGCAACACAGAGGAAAACAGGGCGCTCAAGCATCTGTTGCAAGCGTCCTTGCTATTTTCGCAGAGAAGCTGCACGCAACTCGCAACCAACAAGAAGTGGCGGCAACCCCAGCGGCACCGCCACTGAACCAGTAAAACCTAAGTGGGGGGAAACTACCCACCCTGATGCAGGTCACCTGCACCCAAACTTCGCTATCTCTTCACTTGTTGGAGCTTCTATTCGATTGTTCCGAGCTCACCCTCCTCCTTTTGATGAGTTCAACTGCTCAATCGACGGGGAAAGTGGAACAGCTACCTGACGAACCCACTTTTGAAGCTCTGCTCCCGAGTGTTGAAGCGCCAAAACCTGACCCGCTCTCGCACTGTGCCCTACAGCTCACCCGCATAGCGAGCTGAGCCTTTGACACGATAGACATCATCGGTAATGGGCTGGTAACCTACTTCAATCAGATCAGACTTGGCAGGCGTGAACACGCGGATAACTGCTCTAGCAATTTTCGAGAGAAAGGCAAGCATAAAAACCTCCTCCAAGCGAGAGTGAAACTATGAACTGGGCGAACCCAAAATTGCTAAAGCCCGCAGCCCTTGACCTCCTGAGCAGAGTCGTGATTCGCCAGAGTCTGCAGGGGGGGGGCACCTGAACCCAACCGAGCATCGGTTTTCCACCTCTTCCCTGATCCTAAACGGAGACTCGAAATAGCAGGCCAGCACCTCCTCAACCGGTAAAGCCGCTTGCCATCTTGCCATCTCACCAGAGGTAAACGACCTCTTATCGTTGCAGCGGCTAACCTCAACAGACCCGACCGCTATTTGATCTAGCTCCCATGTCCCTTCCTTGGAGGAAAACCTGTCGTAGGTGCCAGGTGCCCCGCTGGGCAAGACAACCACTTGCTATAGAAACCTGCCGGCGCAACGGATCGGAAGTTCGTATGAGATTGGATCAAAACGTTGACCGACAGGGAGCTTTGAGCTTGAGCAGATTGCAGGCTGGTGTCTCGCCTTTGAGATGAAGCTGAGATATTATCCTCCTTGCTTGAATCACCACATCTCTAATCTAGCTTGGGTCAAATCCCTCTACAATGGCTGGCAACTGTTCTTAACAGTCTAGGTCATTTCTTTAATCGTCCTTCCCATATTTCTTCAACATAGGTCTCCAGTAGATCTTGCAGTCGGATCCTCTGCCTTTTTCCAGAAGCAAGGTCTACTTTTTAGAAACTTTTCAGAAAGCAGGGGGGCTGGGTCCCCAGCTCAGCCGAGGATTTAACCGAGGCCACTCGACCCGGCTTCAGTGGGCCTCCCACTTCAGAAGGGTGTCGGGGAGAACTTCAATTCCGGGGCCGAGAGTGCAGGATTAGCAGGGAAAAGTAGGGGGGGCGATAGTCGGCCAATTCTTCTAGGGTGGGGAAGAGAACTTGCTGCGGCCAACCGGCCCAAACCACCAAGCTGGCCTGCTGCAGCCAACCTCTTGCCGCCAACCACTGCCAAACCTGAGGATAGACAGGGGCCACTTTCATCAGCACGACCACGTCTGCCCAGGCACAGGCCGCCTCCAGCTCCGCCAGGGCAAAAAGAGCGGGTAGGATCGCCAATTTCTCGGAGCCGAGCGCCAAAGGGGATCCGAGAGCGGCGGCGGCAGCCAGGGGAGAGCACACCCCCGGTATGGCCTGGATGGGCAAGTCAGGGATCCGCTGCTGCAGGGCCTGGGCCAGGTAGGCAAAGGTGCTGTAGAGGCCCACATCTCCTTCACACACAAAGGCCACATCCTCACCCCGTTCTAGAAGCGGGGCCAGCTGCTCGGCAGCCGCTTGCCAGGCCGCCTGCAGAAGCTCAACTTGGGTAACAAAGGGCAGATGCAACGGCAATAGGGTTTGTTCCGGTCGCAGCCAGGGGCGCACGATTTGATAGGCTAAACCCGGCTGGCCGATGGCGTTCTGAGGGCAGGCCACCCAGCGGACGGCGCCGAGGATGCGGGCTGCTTTGAGGGTCAGCCACTCGGGATCCCCGGCTCCAGCACTGATCCCCCAAAAAGTTCCCAGGCCCATGTATCAGGTGGTTTCTGGATTGCCCGTGCCTTCCTCCCTCAGGCGATCCAAGGCTTCCTGCAGAGAGTTGCGCAAGGACAAAAACTTTTCTAGCCGTACCAGTTTCACGGTTTGGGTGACGCGGGGGTTGCTCACCACCTGAAAGATACCTCCACGGCCCTGTGCCAGCTTGGCCAATTGCACCAGGGCACCGACGCCGGAGCTATCGATGAAGTCGATCCCCGTCAAATCCAGGATAAGGTTGGGGGATCCCTCTTCTAAGTATTTGGTGACCACCTTAACAAAGACCGGCTCAGAAAAGGCATCCAGAAGGCCCGTCAGGTAAAAGACCTGGCAGTTTTGCAGCGCTTCGTGGCTGCCGCGCAAGCTGACCGTCAGAGACAGAGGTTCCGGAATGGCTTTTCTCCTTTTGTCTATCTCGACAGAAGATGGAGGCCCGATCTCGGGCGTGGAGATAGCTTAGCATCCCTGCGGGCGAGACGGTATTTTTCCGCGGGCAGGGGATTGCGGCTCGGGGCAGGGATCTCTTCTCTCTGTCCCCTCGTGGCAGGCCGGGAGTCCTTGGGTAGGATGGGGGCAGCTTCCCCTATTCAGAGGAGGCCGGCCTGCGGGCCAAACAGGGCTTCTCAACTGGGGTGGTTCGGATCCCTGAGGGTGGGTGTTGGGCGAAGATCAGCGCGAGAAAGAGCAACGATTTCCCCTCTCCTCCAAGACCTGGATTGGGGTGGGGGCGGGGCTGGGTTTGGGCTTGACGGCTGCTGCCTTGGGCGCCGCCTGGGGAATCGGGGCGTATCTTCAAAATCAGGTGCTGCCCCAGGTAGAAGAAACCCTCTCGCAGGCGATGCGCCGGCGGGTGGAATTGGGGGAGGTAAGGTTTGTGGCCCCTTGGCAGGTGAGGCTGGGAGAAAGCCACATCGAACATTTGGCCAGCATCGGCTCTATCGACCTCAGCCCCGACTTTTGGACCTGGCTACAAACAGGCCAGTGGGTGCTCAACATTACCCTGAACCGGCCCCAGTTGCTGCTGATGGAAACGCTGGATCGCGGCTGGGCAGATGTGCAGTTTCAACTTCCAGAAGGGGAGGGATCCCTGCCCTTGCAGGGGCTGAACGTCCGTTTGCAGGAGGGATCCCTGACGGCCATCCCTTTGGTGGGGGAGCGGCGCCAGTTTGACCATCTGCAGGGCCAGGTGCAGGTGTGGCTGAGTGCTCCGCCGGGGGGAGGGGATCGGGCCAGTTTCCAGCTCTCGGCGCGGCTGCGTCCTCTGCAGAGGGAAGGAGGGTATCCCTTGCAGCTTAGGGGGGTGGCGGATTTCGCCCAGGCTTCTGGCGCGGTGACGCTGGCCGCCCAGCGTCTGCCTTTGGAGCTGCTGCCCAGCGTCTTGCCGGCGGCGCCCTTGACCGAGGTGGAAGGGGAGACCAGTCTGGATCTGCAAGTCCTCTGGGGCGGAGAACGCCCTTGGGAGTTGACGGGGCAAGCCCAGGTTCAGCAGGCGCGGCTGGGGTTGGAGAGGTTGCCGCATCCTTTTGAAGAGGTGAAGGGCTCTGTTCGCTTTACCCTAGAGGAGCTGGATCTGCAGGGGGTGAGCGGTCGCTTTGGCCAGCTCTCTTTCGGGGATCTCAACGGCTCCATTGCCTTCGGCGACAACGAGGGGTTCAATCTGCAAGCTGTCATGGCTCCAGCCAGTTGGCAGCAAATCCAGGAGACTTTCAACTTTGAGCTGCCGGTGGCGGCGGCAGGGGTGGTGGCGGGATCCCTGGCGGTTACTGGGCCGCTCAAGGGGCCGCAGATCCAAGGGCAGTTGCAAGGGATCTCGCCGGGGCAGGTGGATCGCCTGGCGGTGCCGGAATATGCTTTTGGCTTCCGCTGGGCCGACCAGACCTTGGCCTTTGAGGAAATTGACCTGAAGGCCGCCGGCGGACGCATCCAGGGATCCGGACAACTGCAATGGGCTGCCGGCTTGGCGGGCCAGTTCAATTTGCAGGTCAGCGGGGCCGACGTGGAGCAGGTGCTGGCCCTCTACGACCTCAACCTGCCGCGGCGGGGCGAGCTGCCCTGGGCGGGGCCAGTAAGTGCTCAGGTACAGGTGGCGCTGACGGGATCCCGGCCCCAGGTGGAGGCCACCTGGGAAACCCAAGGGGGAGAGATTGCCGGCAGAGGACAGCTTCAGATCTTGCCCGAGGCGGGGGGCTGGGCGGTGGAGGTGCCGCAGGCCGTGTTGGAGCTGGGCGGGGGGCAGGCCCAGGTGGCGGGGCGGTGGGCGGCAGGGCAACTCCAGGCGCGGCTGGCTCCCCAGGATCTGCCGCTGGCCTTTTTTAACCCCCAGTGGCCGGGATCCCTCTCCGGGGAGCTGATGGCGCAGATGAACACGGCGGAGGCGGCGGAGGTGGGTTTCCTGGCGGCGTTGCGAGCGCAAGGGTCGCTAGCCCTGTCCCAGCCTTTGGGAGAGAGGAGATGGCCATGGGTTGACGGCATCCGCGGCCAGCTAGCTTGGGAAGGATCTGACCTGCGTATCCAGCAGGCAGAGATCTTGGCCGGCACCACCCGCTTGGCCAGGCTAGAGGGACGGATCCCCGTAGACCCGCAGACGCTGCAGGTGGGATCCCTGGATCTGAACTTTGCCGCTGACGGGATCCCCCTGGCAGAAGTACCCGGCCTGCCGCCGAGGGTGGCAGGAGTGCTGCAGGGATCCGGGCAGCTCCGCGGCTCCCTGGAGGAGTTACAGGTGACGGGGGAGGCCCAGTTGCGCGGTTTGCAGGTGGGGGAGGTAGCCTTTGCCGACTTGGCTGGGCCCTTTAGCTGGTCTAGCCAGGGGACGACGGTGGAGCTAGCGGGGACGCGGGAGCGGCTGGCGCTGCAGTTGGATCCCCAGTTTCGGCCCTTGCAGTTCGAGCTGCGGCGGGGCGAGGCGGAAGTGCGCGGCCAACGACAGCAAGATGAGCTGCAGGTGGTGGCGAACCGCTTGCCGCTAGCTTGGCTGGGGGGGGTGGCTGCTGGGGCATGGGCCGGCTTGCAGGGAACCCTCGATGGGGAGGTGGCGCTTGACCTGGCCAGTGGCGCTGCTCAAGGTCAAGCTGCGGTCGAGGGGCTGCGACTGGGCAATCTCGAGGCGCAGGGCCTTGCAGTGGATTTCGCTTACCACCCTGGAGACGACTCTCGCCCCGCTCGTCTGACCCTTGCCCAAGCCCAACTGGAGCTGTTCCAGAGCCTCTACACCGCCAGCGGTACTTTGGAGCTGCCGGCGACCTCTCTGGATCCCACCTCGGCGGCTCCCGTTCCCCAAATCGACCTGCAGATCAGCACCCGCCGGGGTCGCCTGGAAGATATCATTTCTACTTTCAAGTGGCGGAAGTGGAGCGATATCACCAGCCGCGGTTTTCGGCTGCCACCTTTGGGCCCTGCCGCGGTGCTGCGGACGGATCCGGTTGGTCTGCCCAACCATCCCCTCTGGGAGCAGCTAGAATACTACGCCCAGATCCTGGCTGCCCACCTGGAGGCCCTGGCCAGCCGCATGGATCCCCGCATCCCGCCGCCCACCAGCTTGCGGGGGGAATTTCAGGCTAGCGTCAGCCTCGTCGGCAACCTCAACCGGCCCAGCGTCAGCTTTCACCTGGAGGGCCAGAATTGGCAAGCGGAGGAGTTTGGTGTTGAAAGCCTCACCGCCAGCGGCAGCCTGGTCGAGGGGGCGGTGGTGTTGCAGCCGCTGTTGTTGCGCAGTGGGGAACGCCAAGCCCTTTTCACCGGCAAGTTGGGCCTGGAGGAACAGTCGGGATCCCTGCAAATTCAAGGGTTTCCTCTGGCTTTGCTGGATCGCTTCCTGCCGGATGGGCTGGAACTCCAAGGGGATCTCAACCTGGATGTGGAGCTGGCAGGCAACCTGCGGGATCCCCTTGCCCGCGGTTCCCTGACGGTGGTGAACGCCCAGATCAACCAGGTGCCGCTGCAGGAGGTGGGGGGACAATTTGACTACCACCAGGGACAACTGCGCTTGGAAGGCGCCCTGCTGGCCAACGGCGACGAGCCGATCCGCCTCTCTGGCCTGGTGCCCTACACCCTGCCCTTTGCGAAGGTGCGGGCCGCCTCGGATCAGATCGACCTCAGCCTGCAAGCCGAGAATGGCGGCCTGCGCTTGGTCAACCTCTTCACCGACCAGGTGCGCTGGGAGGGCGGCCAAAGCCAACTGGAGCTGGCCATCCGCGGCACCTTGCGAGAGCCCAGCCTGCAGGGGAACCTCAGCCTCGGCTCCGGGATCCTCAAACTGGCCGCCCTGCCGGAGCCCATCACCGACCTGACCGGCCAAATCGTCTTTAACCTCAACCAATTGGAGGTGCGGGAGCTGCGGGGCCAGTTGGGGGGCGGATCCCTGTTGGCCAACGGCTTTTTGCCCGTCAACTCCCGCGGCGCCCTGCAGAGGGACGAGACCGCGCCACCCTTAACGCTGCAACTGCAAGGGATCCAGCTCAACCTGCCCAACCTCTACACAGGCCGCCTGGAAGGAGAGGTGACGGTGGGCGGCCTGCTGCTGCGGCCTCTGATGGAGGGACACCTAGAGATCTCCGATGGAATCGTCGATGTCAGCCCGCGCCAAGCGGCAGCTCCTACAGACGCGACTCAGGTAGATCCCTTCTGGCAGCCGCGGCTGAACGGGTTGGAGCTGGTCTTGGGGCCTGGGATCCGCGTGCAGCGCCCCAACCTATTTGAGTTCAACGCCAGCGGCAGCTTGCGCCTGTTTGGCACTCCCCAAGATCTACGTCCGGCGGGCACCATTGCCCTGGAGCGAGGCCGCGTCAGCCTGCCCATTGCCAACTTTCGCCTGGATCGCTCCCGCCCCAACACCGCCACCTTTGACCTGGACAACCCCTTCGATCCTTTTTTAAACCTGCGCCTGGTGACCCAAGCCTTCGAGGTGTATCGCTTTCCCCAGGAGCTCTCTCCTTTTGAGACCAACCGCACCCTACCGGGATCCCAGCAGAGCATCGAGATCTTGGCCACTGTCAACGGACGGGCCAGCCAGCTTGCGGCTGCGGATCCCCGCAACGGGGTTTTGACGCTTTCCAGCAGCCCCAGCCGCTCCCCAGAAGAGATTGTCGCCCTGTTGGGGGGAACAGCTTTGGCCCAACTCAATCCAGAAGCCGGGGTGGCCGGACTGGCGGGAACAGCCCTACTCAACGATGTGGTGGAGACGCTGCGGGACACCCTCGGCTTGGATGAGGTTCGCCTCAGCCCCGTCCCCCAGGTCGATACCCGTGCCCCCAGACGTTCCTCGGTGGGCCTGGCCCTGGAAGTGGCCCGCGATCTGGGGCCCGCCACTTCCCTCTCGGTGCAGCGCAACCTGACGGATCCCTTTCAGCCCACCCGCTACAGCGCCCGCTACCGCCTCAACGAACAAACCCTCACCCGCGCCA
>NZ_JANSJA010000127.1:0-950 GCF_047462335.1 Synechococcus sp. H60.1 | reverse complement strand
CCCTCCAACAGCGCATCGAAGCCGAAATCCTGCGCCTGCAAAGCGCGGATCCCAGCGTGAGCCCTAGCTCCAAACCCTAACCCCCCCCTTGGATCCCCTGCAGCGCTTTTGCCCGGATGTGACGGAGGACGGAAGATAGCGGTAGGCTGGAAGCGGAGGTCGGTGCTCGTCCGTAGAGAGCGGGGGGAGAGCAATGAACGAGCCTATGTCGCCGTCAGTACGGGCGGCTGTCGAGCGCATGAAGTCTCGCTTGCGCCTGACGCGCCGCTTCGGGTTCTGGTTTCAGGCGGTTCTGGGGGCAACGGCTCTGCTGCTCTGGCTGGGATTTTTAGTTGGCCAGAATACCCTCTATCGCGACGACTCGATGGGGGCCTTTATCGCCTTCTGGTTTACCCTGTTTACCCTTCTAACCCTGGCAGCCGGTCTCTTCTTTAACTGGCGCTACCTGCTCCAGGCGGAGCGCCGCTCAGTGTCTGCCGCTACCCCAAGCCAGTTGGATCTGCCCAAGCAGTTGCAATTGGTTACCTATGTCAGCCTGATCGGCGCTTTCCTCGCCCTCATCGCCATGGAGGCGCAGGTGGGAGAGCTGCTTGTGCGGCTGTTTACCCGCACGCTGAGCACCCAGACAGCAGGAGTGCTGCTATTGGCTGCCAATATCAACGTTACCTTTGCCCACTTCGTCTGCTTAGCAGGGGTGCTCTGGATTACCGGCGCCCTCGACCGCGAGCCCTGAACCCCAGTCGGCCAGTCTTAACTTTGCAAGGCAGAAAGTCAGGCCTGCGGCACAGTGGCCCGCCCTAAACTTGCCCCAGCTAAAAATGCCCCCCTGCCAGAGGAAGAGGGGCAAGCGGAAGCAGTCTCGAAGTCCGTAGTTGCCAATCGCAGATTCCGAGAGCTTCACTTGAAGCCCACTGCCGCCTGCCAGACAAAAGCCAGCAAAAAGAACAAAA
>NZ_JANSJA010000126.1:0-963 GCF_047462335.1 Synechococcus sp. H60.1 | reverse complement strand
ACTCAACTATCGTTGTTACAAGCGCAGACAGCAAGTTTTTTGAGTTAGTCCAGGGGACTATCCTCTCTATCCGGGAAAAGCCGCAGGGGTATTCTGTGGACATTGGATTTCTCGATACAGGCTGCACACTAGAGCAGTCGCAGTGGATAAGTCAGTACGTTGACCATATTATTGAGCCAGGTTGGAATTACGATATCCCAAGTAGTAACAGCCAACCTAACTACCTTAAAGCTCTGGCATCCAGGCCATTCTTACCTGAGTATTTTCCAGGTTACGAGGTTTATATTTGGATTGACGCAGACGCTTGGCTCCAAGATTGGTCTGCAATTGAGCTACTCACCCTAGGAGCAAAAAGAAAAGGATTTTCAATAGTTACCGAGTTAGTAGCTAAGCATGTCAACAGATTCTGGATGCAAACCTGGATAACCTGGCACTACCACAAATACTTCCATCACACCGAGTTTAATCGTCTAGATATAGAGCCATTGCTGAACGCTGGTGTATTCTCCGGAGCTAGACAATCTATTCACTGGTCGGCATGGGGAAAAAGAGTAGAGCAAGCTATCCTCAGATGCTTCGATTTATGGACGGATCAGTTTGCTTTAAATGTTTCTATCTACAAGGATTTAGGTTTGGATAGAGTTGAGCTTCTACCACTCAATTGTAATTGGTTGGCTCACTATCAGCTACCTTTATGGGATCCTCAAAAGAGGCTATGGGTGGATCCTTTTCCGCCTCACGAACCAATAGGGATTGTACATCTTACGGCCGATGCTAAGACAAGACCAACTCATATTGTACTTACAACTGAAGGTTTTAAGGTTGAAGCCAGCTTACGATATCCAGGCAAGAACTCTCTCCCGATTAAAAGATATGACTATGTATCGAATAACCAGAGGAGAATACATCTTGACTATAGCTTCCCTCTAATGACTGTAGTGGATCCAAGCTCTCACCCTTGGC
>NZ_JANSJA010000125.1:9313-10734 GCF_047462335.1 Synechococcus sp. H60.1 | reverse complement strand
GAAGAATCCCTGGCCAGTTGGCGGCAGCGCTACCGGCAAACTTTAGATCGGGTGGAGTCGGAGTCTAACTAATCGGAGCTACAGGGCAGGGATCCCTTAGGAGCTGGGGTGGACAGACGGATTTCGGGAAGTACGCAATTGCTGGGCCTGATCGGGGATCCGGTGGCCCACAGCCTATCCCCGGCGATGCACAACGCTGCCTTGGCGGCCATGGGAGAAGACTACTGCTACGTGCCCTTTCCGGTGGCGGCAGAGCGCCTGGCAGTGGCGGTGGCCGGGCTGGCGGCCATCGGGGTGCGGGGGTTTAACGTCACCATTCCCCACAAGCAGGCGATTCTGCCTTTGCTCAGCCAGGTGGAAGCGCGGGCGGCAAAGGTGGGAGCAGTAAACACGGTCTACGCCTTGCCGGAGGGAGGCTGGGGCGGCACCAACACTGATATCGACGGCTTTGTTCAGCCTTTGCTGGGCCTGGAAAAGGGGATCCCCACCCTAATCCTGGGCTGTGGCGGGGCGGCGCGGGCGGCCATCCAGGGCTGTTTGGAGTTGGAGTTGGGGCCAGTACGGGTGGCCGGGCGATCCCCTGAGAAGTTACAGGCTTTGCAACAGACCTGGCCGCAGGTGGAAACGCTGAGCTGGGCCGAGCTGGAGCGCCACTTGCCCAAGACTTCCCTTGTGGTCAACACCACCCCCGTGGGCATGTACAAGCCGGGATCCACTGCTGAGCTGTCTCCCCTCAGCCGGGAGCAACTGCGCCTTCTGCCCGCCGGCGCCGTTGTCTACGATCTCATCTATGTACCGGATCCCACGCCGCTGCTGCGTATGGCCGCAGCGTTAGGCCACACCCCCATCAGTGGCCTGGAGATGCTGATCCACCAGGGGGCCAAGGCCCTCTCCCTCTGGCTGGGGGGCAAGCCTGTGCCGGTGGAGGTGATGCGGCAGGCGGCCCGGCAGCAGTTGGCCCAGATTGAGGTGGATAGGGCAAGGGATCCCAAGCCCCAGCTCTCCTCTCAAAGTTGAGCGCAATTGGCTGGGGGCGGGAACAATTGCCTCGGGCCTGCCGATCTCTAGGGGGAGATAGAGCTAAAGCAATTCTCGATGGGGTTAAGGGTGTTGAGGTTGCCGAGGCGGCAGCGGAAATGGCTTGCAGGTGTGCTCGGCGCACTGATGTGGCTGGGATCCGGAATTGCCGCCCAGGCCCAATTCCCTAGGTTTGGCCATTCTCTTTTCCCGGACTCCGGTTCCGCGCTTCAGGGCAGCCAGAACCAGGCAGGATCCCTGTCTGCTCCTCAGCTCGATGCCTTCTGCCGGCAACCCCCTGAGGAAGTGGCGCGCAAGGCTCAACTGCGCCAGCGGGCCACCCAGTCAGAGGCCGCTTGGGCCGAATACACCCAAGTCTTAGCCGAACATCGCGCTGCCTTGAT
>NZ_JANSJA010000125.1:0-9213 GCF_047462335.1 Synechococcus sp. H60.1 | reverse complement strand
TCAAGGCGGCGCGACGGCGGGGGTTATCGGCCTATGCCTGGGTGTTTTCCCTCAATTTCGGCTACAGCTACGGGCTTCTCCCAGGTCGCCAGGCAGTCTTGGCCCGCAACGGCCGTGGCCTCACCACTGTCTTGGATCCAGCGACAGCCCTTGCAGAAGATTTGGGCAGCCCGGATGAGGTGTTTGTGGATCCCTTTCATCCTCTGGCGCGACGGGATTTTGCCGAGCTAATCCGCCGCATCCTGCAGCGGCAGCCGGATGGGATCCTCTTCGACTACATTCGCTATCCCCGCGGCTCTGGGGGATCCAGCCTGGCAGCCACCGTCCAGGATCTGTGGATCCATGGGGAGGCAGCCCGGCAAGCCTACCTGGATTTGGCAGAAAACCCGGCGGGCCGAGCCTTGCTGGAGCGTTACCTCAGCCAGGGCTATATTACTGTGGCAGATGTTCTCCATCTGGATGCCACCTATGCCGAAGAGCCCCGCTGGCGCCAGCCAGGGGATCCCAAGCCCAGCGCAAGCAGGGAGCGGCCGCTTTCTCCAGAACTAGGGGACGGGATGGCCCAAAGCAAAGCAGGCGAGAATTGGCATTCCACCCATGCCGATTTAGAAGGTGATTCAGGGAATAGGGATTTAGAGAATTTGGCGGCTCCCCGTCCAAAAGCAGCGCCGCCGGATCCCACCCCTACCCCTAGCGCCGCTCTCCGACAGGAGCGCTGGCAAGAGCAGCTCTGGCAGCTCAGCGTTGAGTTTGCCCGCTATGGGATCCTCGATTACCTGCGGCAAGCTGCCCAACCGGCCCAAAGCCTTGGGATCCCGACCGGGGCCGTCTTTTTCCCCGAGGGCAACCAGGCGGTGGGAGAAGGGTTCGACGCCCGTCTCCAGCCTTGGGATCGTTTTGATCCAAACATGGAGTGGCACCCGATGGCCTATGCCAAGTGCGAGGATGGCTCCTGTGTGGTGCAGCAGGTGGGGCAAATCCTGGCCGTGGCCTCTCCCCAAACCTTTGTCTGCCCGGCCATCGCCGGCCTATGGGGACAAGCGCAGCGAAAACGCCCCAGCTTGGAAATCCAGATGGGATCCCTGGCCCGCCGCTTTCCGCAGTTGCCTTGTGTGAGCCACTTTGCCCTCTCTTGGATCGAGCCGGAGCTGGAGCGCAGCCGTCGCACCTGTCAATTCTGATGCTCACCCCACACCCGCAAGTTGGGAATTCTGAAATTATGAACCCCGAACAATTCGATCTGATTAACCGCTTGTTTCAACTCACGTTTCAAATCGGGGATCGCTTGGGATGTGAGTCTTCTGACCCCGCTCAACTACTCCTGACCGACCGGCCCGGCCTAGAAGCAAGCCACCTATATTTCCCGTCCGATTACGTTTACGAGGATCTGGATCCCGAAGTGTGGGCCAATTATGTGGCTGAGGTGCCAGCTTTATCGCAGATGGCTGACCTTTTGCAATCCTATCCCCTCACCCGTGGCATTTATCGCCAAGACGAGGTTTCGTGGTGGATTTGCGCTTTTTGGATGGCCCAAGAGGGATTGGGAACCAACGTGCTCTTGCGCGCCCACAGAGTCGAAACTTAGGCAGTTGATCCCCAAGTTCCCTCTCGTCTTGGGATGGGGATCGGTTTTACTTAACATCTACATCGACTCTGGCGCGCTCAGGCCGAGAATGCCGGTGAGCACGTTAAATAAAACCTGTCGCGTGGCCTGCACCAATTGGATGCGGGCTTGGGCCAAAAGAGGATCCTCTTTTAAGAGGGGCAAAATGCGGCAGTTGTCGTAAAACTTGTTGAAATCGGCAGCAATCGCCTCGGCATAGCGAATGATCTTGTGAGGGGCGCGCTCTTCGGCAGCGGCAATCAGCTCATCGGGCAGGGCCAAGAGGCGCAGCAGCAGGGATCGCTCTTCAGGTTCTTTGTAGGGCAGTTTTTGCTGCTCCGTCAAAGCAACTGTGGCGGTTAGCTGCACCTGTTCCTCTTCCTGTAACCGCCGCAGCAGGGTACAGCAGCGGGCATGGCTGTAGTGGACATAGACCACCGGGTTGTCGAAAGTTTGCTTGACGGCCAAATCCAAATCAAAGTTGATGGGGCTGTCCATGCTGCTGCTGAGCAAAAACCAGCGGGCTGCATCGACCCCCACGCCAATTTCGGGATCCTCAATAAGATCGTTTAAGGAGACAAAATTGCCGGTGCGCTTCGACATGCGCACTTCGGTCTTCTCGCCGGTTTCCGGGTCGGTTTTGAACAATTTGACAAATTGTCCAATCAGGATCTCCAGCTTGACCTCTGGGCTGAAGGCGCCCACCGCCGCCCTTAAACGACCGATATAGCCGTGGTGATCCGAGCCGAGGATGTTGATGAGTCGCTGATAGCCCCGCCGCACTTTGTCGCGGTGGTAGGCAATATCGGCGGCCAGGTAGGTAAAGGAGCCATCGGCCTTTTGCACCACCCGATCCTTGTCGTCGCCAAACTCTTGGGTTTTGAAATAGACGGCCTCTTCCGCCCCCGGCTTGGGATCCTCACCCCGCGGCGCCTTAGCCCTGTAGAGGAAGCCGCGCTCCTGCAGCTCCTGCAAAGCCTGTTGGATGGCGCTCAGCCCTGTCTGGGGATCGGGGGTGTGCAGGCGGCGTTCGCTAAACCAGTGATCGAACTCGGTGCGCAGTTGTTGCAGGGTCTGCTGTTGCCAGGCCAGCATTTCCTGGTAAGCAAAATCGGTGTACTCTTCCGGGGTGGTGGGCAGAGGGCGGATCCCGGCCTTGACCTGATCCAACAGCCGCCGGGCGATATCGACCAAATAGCTGCCGTGGTAGGCATCTTCCGGCAGAGCCACCTCTTCGCCTTGCAGTTGTCGCACCCGCACTTCTAGCGACTGGCCCAAGAGCCGCATCTGGTTGCCAGCATCGTTGATGTAGAACTCCCGCTCCACCTGGTGCCCCGTCCAGCGCAGCAGGTTGGCCAGGGTCGAGCCGACGGCAGCCCAGCGCCCATGTCCCACGTGCAGCGGCCCCGTTGGGTTAGCGGAAACATACTCCAGCAGGATGCGCTCGGGATGGGGGGCAGCGGTTTTGCCGAAATCTTCCCCCAACCGCAACAGCTCTTGCAATCGCTCGGCCAAAAAGGGATCCCCCAGCCGGAAGTTGAGGTACCCACCGCCTGCCACCTCGGTTTCTATGTCCGGCAGATCCAGGTGTTTTTGCAGGGTTTGGGCAATTTGGGCCGGCGCCATGCGGCAGAGCTTGGCCATCCCCAAGGGGGTAGGACAGGCGTAGTCGCCGTAGCGGGGATCGCTGGGGATCTGGATCACGGGAGTAACCCCTGCCGCCTGCTCAGGTGTTAGGGATCCCAGTTGGCCTGCGGCTACCGCCCGTTGAATGCTCTCGGATACGGCGGCGGCGAGGAACCGAATCAGGGAGGTGGATAGGGGTTGAGTGGCCATAGCGGTTCGCGTTGGCAGACCTCGAGGGAAGTTCGAGGGATGTCAAGAAGCATTATCATATCGACAACCAACCGGCTTTGACAAAAGAACAGATGCTCCCCAGCTAGACACTGCCCTTACCTGCCTTGCGAAAACCAATCTGAGAAACCGGTGGAACAGAGTTCTCGATCGGGCTTTAAGGTATCCTAAAATACAAGAGCTTGGCCCCACCTTGCTAGGTTGGTTGCTAGCTGTTGTCAGCTCAGGTCAAGTTTTGCCACCTTTCCCCCTGCGGATCCCTACTGAGCCAGGTGCTGCGGAGCATATGGATATGTCCATCTCGAAATCGTCGCGTCGCCAATTCCTGCAATCTGCTGCTGCGGCTGCCTCTCTGGTGGCCGTTGGCGGGCTAAAGGCCAAGGCCCAGAGCCGCGGGCCGCTTCTGGTTTCCCAGGGCCTGACGCCCCTGAAGTTCACCCTTTCTTGGTTGCCTTCCTCGATGGATACCCCCCTTGGAACTGCGATCTTGAAGGGCTACTTTGCTGAAGAGGGGCTAGAAGTAACCTACGAGCGCGGCTTTGGCTCTGCCGATTCCATCACTAAGATTGCTGCTGGCCAGTACGACCTGGGGGAAGGGGATCCCTACTCCATGATCGAGTTCAACGCCAAAAACCCGGATGTGCCCTTGGTGGCGATCTTTGTTCACTTCAACCGCTCTCCCTTCGGCATCTATACCCTGAAAGGCAGAGGCATTACAGAGCCGGCCCAACTGGCGGGCAAGAAGCTGGGGGCGCCTGCAGGAGATGCGCCGCGTCGGCTCTGGCCGGTGTTTGCCAAGCAAGTCGGCATCGATCCGGCTTCAGTAGAGTGGCTAACCATGGAGCCACAGTTACGCGAGCCCTTCCTGATCCAAGGCCGGGTGGACGCAATTAGCGGCTTTATGACCTCGGCCATGCCCAATTTGGTGCGGGGTGGCGTTAGCTTGAACGACATCACGCCTTTTCTCTACAACGACTATGGCCTTGAGCTATACGGTAATGCCGTCATCACCCGCGTGCAACTGCTGCGCGAGAAGCCGGAGCAACTCAAAGCTTTCTTGAGGGCCTACGTCAAGGGCTGGCAAGACACCATCCGCGACCCCGACGGCAATATGTTGGCGTTTTTGGACAAAGCCAAAGCCGAAGGGCAGGTGCTGGACACTGCCATTGAGAAACTGCGTCTCACCCTAGCTATGCCGCGTCTGTTTGTTACCGAGGAGGTGCGGGAAATCGGCTTGGGGGACGTGGTGCCTGCCCGGATGGAAACCGCGATTGCTCAGGTGGTGGATGGCTTTGGCCTCTCTGCCAAACCGCCTCTGGAGAAAGTATTTGACAACAGCTTACTTCCCCCCAAATCTGAGCGAATGATCGCCTGATCTGGAGAATCACACAACAACTTTGAAGCGCTGTCTGTTGACTTGCAGAGACAGTGAACGCTTCTTGCCGGCCAGACGGCTTTTCCCGATGGCAGGTGAGGAACCCAGCTCATTGGCTCAGTCATTCCAGCAAGATATTCTCCAAGCTTTTCGCAGCAGGGATCCCAGACTTCTCTTGGGAGAGAGGTAGGTTTTAATCGCATTTGCGTTGCTGGGTTAGAGATGGCAAGCGAGGCGCAGCAGCAAGGGAATATCTCAAACTTTGTTTAAAGTTACTTAAACTTGAGCAACTGATGTGCTGAGAAAGGCGACTGAAGAGTGCTCATCAGAGTGCTCACCGTTTCCGATCCCGAAAAAAAGCTGAATAAGTTTCTGCTGCCTAGGGATCCCTCTTAGTCTGGAGGGGATCGCTAGGGAGCTGATATCCTTGGAAACTTTTGTCCTAATTAAGCAAGTTCCCGATCAAAATGCCAAAGCCGGCATTAACAGTGACGGCACGATCGACCGGGCCAAGGCCAAGCGGATGCTGAACCCCTTCGATCGCTATGCGCTGGAAGCGGCCCTGCAAACCAAACGGCAACATGGGGCGAGGGTGACAGCGATCACGATGGGGCCACCGCCGGCCATTGAGGTGCTCTACGAGGCCATTGCCCACGGCGTGGATCGGGGCATTTTGATGACCGACCGCCGCCTGGCCGCTTCGGATACCTTGGCCACTGCCTACACCCTGGCCCACACGGTTCGCTATGCGGGCCGGCCCGATGTCATCTTCTGCGGGCTGCAGACCACCGACGGCGACACAGCCCAGGTGGGGCCCCAGTTGGCCGAGCGGCTGGGGATCCCTCAGGTTACCTATTGCGAGGCCTTTGAGATCCGCGATGGGATCCTGGTGGCGCGGCGGGCCATCGAAGGGGGATCCCAAACGGTGGCGGTGCCGCTGCCGGCCTTGGTCACGGTGGCCAATTCAGCGCGACGTCTGGCCTATCCCACCCTACGCGGCGTGCAGCGGGTGCAGCGGTTGATGAGGGATGAGGCGGCACGGGCCGAGGCCATCCAGATCCTCAACCTGGACGATGTGGGGGCCGATCCAAAGCGCTGCGGCCTCCAGGGATCCCCGACCATCGTGGCCGCCACCGAAAAAGTGGGGGAAATCGGTGGCAACTGTCAGGTCTTTCAAGGGCAGCCCGTGCCGCAACTGGTGAAGGAATTGGCTCAGGCACTTGACTTGAGCCTCTACCTAGCTACCTCTTAGGCTTTACCCTCTTTTCCCTTCTGCTAACTCCACCCTTTCAACCCATTCCTTGACTTCTCAGTTGCAGCCCGCCCAAACCTGTTGGGTGAATTATCACTAAGTTGCGGAAATCTGTGTAGGAATTGACGAAACTTCCCAGCCTTTCTACTTCGATGAGGAGTCGTAAGCTCTATGGAGCACAAGCGGGTGTTGATCTTCGCCGAGCAGATCAAGGGTGAGTTGCAACCCATTGGCCTGGAGCTGTTGGGAGCGGGGCGACGGCTGGCCGATAAGCTGGGAGCGACCTTGAGTGCCCTCGTCCTCGGCCACAACATCGCTCACCTGCCCCCAATCCTCATCGGCCACGGGGCGGATCAGGTCTTCATCGCCGACCACCCCGAGTTGGCCGAATACCGCACCCTGCCCTACCGCCGCGTTATCCTGGACTTGCTCAAAAGCTGGCCCCAGCCACCCCACACCATCCTGCTGGGATCCACCACCACCGGTCGGGACTTAGCCCCCCGTCTGGCCGCCCACCTGGAAACCGGCCTGACCGCCGACTGCACCGAGCTTGACATCGGCCCCTTCGAGTACAGCAACAGCCGAGATCCCGACAAGTCTGGTTTCTTCCCCGAATGCCTGTACGCGATTCGGCCCAGCTTTGGTGAGTCCCTCAAAGCCCGTATCCTCGGCCCCTGGAAAAACCCGCAAATGGCCACCGTGCGCCCCGGCGTGATGCTGCCCTTGCCATGGGACGGATCCCGCCAAGGGGAAGTGATCCCGGTGCCGGTCAACTTGGAGCCGGAGGATCTCAAGCTGCACATTGTGGAAACGGTGCACAACCTCTCCCAGGCGGTGGATCTGACGCGGGCCAAGGTGATCGTTTCCGGTGGCTACGGGCTGGGATCTCCAGAAGGCTTTGAGCTGATGAGAGCGCTGGCCGCCTGTTTCCCCAACAGCGCCGTCGGCTCCTCCCGCAAGGCTGTGGATGCCGGCTGGATCCCCTATGCCCACCAGGTGGGGCAAACCGGCAAGACCGTTCGCCCCCAGCTTTACATCGCCTGCGGCATTTCCGGTGCCATCCAACACCGCGTCGGCATGGACAAGTCCCAGACCATCATCGCCATCAACAAAGACAGCGCCGCCCCCATCTTCAAATTTGCCCACTACGGCATCGTTGGGGATCTCTACCAGGTGGTGCCCGAACTGATCCGGCAACTGCAGCAGATGCAGGAGGAAATCCAGGCGGGAGCTCCTGCACGGCTTGCGCAAACTCCCGCCGCGCGGATCCCTATCTTGCAGGGCCGCTAATAATCCTTAGGAAAGCACTCTAGTGCAGGGCCATCGTCAACAATCCCTGCTGTCCCAGCAACAGCTCCCGCAACAGGGTAACCAGACCCACCCACGCTACAGGCGCCATGTCCACCCCCCCCAGGGGCGGGATCAAGCGGCGTGTCGGGCGCAACAGAAACTCCGTCAGGCCAACCACCAGGGAATAGGGCAGTCGAGAAGTATCCAGTTGCGGATACCAAGACAGGAAAATGCGCAGCACAAACAGGACGGTGTAGATCCCCAGTAGCGGACCCAGCACCCAGGCAGTGAATTGCGGCAGCATACGTCTTGCAGGAACCAGGCTCTAGAGGATACGAGGATACTCGGAATGCAGGCACTCGGCTCTAAGCTTAACCCCAACTTTTTAAAACTTTAACTCCGTTTCCAAAATAGTCCTACAAGCAGGGCCGCAGCCACTAGAGACTAGCGTCATAATGGTCATATCTTGCTGACTGCAGGCAGGGATCCCATGCAGGGAAGATTACAAGAGATCGATATCCGCAGCATCCTTCAATTGATCGAGTTGGGCCAGCGCACCGGTGAGCTTTTCGTAGAGGCCAGGCCCTCTATCTACTGGTTCGTCTTTTTCCTGAATGGGCAAATCATCTATGCCTCTGAAGGCGAAGGGAGCATTGCCCGCCTCAGAGACTACCTGCGCCGCTTCAAGCTGGAAGCTGCCCTAGACGAAGTTGAGATCCCCCACAAAGCAGCGGCCAATGCCCCCGAGTACAACCGCCTCTGGTCTTTGCTGGAAAGCCACAAGCTCAACCCCAGCCAAGGCAAGCAAATCCTGCTGGGCATGGTGCGGGAAGTCCTCTTTGACCTGCTCAGCCTCCACCAGGGCTCCTTCATTTTCGAAGCCGGACCCCCCTTGGCCCCGCAATTGACCACCTTCCCCGTCACTCCCCTGCTTACTGAGATGGTCACCCAGGTGCAGGAGTGGAAAAAGCTGCATCCCTATATCCAAGCTCCTAACCAAGCCCCCACCATCCTCAACCCCCTGCCGCTCCAGCAAACCCTGCCCGCCCCCGTCTTCAAAGCCCTGAGCGAGTGGTCCGACGGCAAAACCAGCATTCGCCAGATGGGTCGCTACCTGGGCCGAGACACCCTGGCAGTGGCCAAAGCCATCTATCCCTATGTTCGCCAAGGGGCAATCCACCTCTCCGACCCTGTCCTGATCGCCGAGCCCCAGCGCACTCGTCCCCTCAAACCCAGCGACAAGCCCAGCCACATCCTTTGTATCGACGACTCCATGGCCATCCAAAAAACTGTGGAGTTCATCCTGCAAAACGAGGGCTACCAGGTCACCACTATCGGCAACCCCCTCAAAGCCCTGGGACAGGTGTTTCTCCTCAACCCCGACATGATCCTCTGCGATGTGGCCATGCCCAAATTGGATGGGTATGAGCTGTGCGCCATGTTGCGCAAATCCAGCCAGTTCCGCGAAACCCCCATGATCATGCTCACCGGCAAGGACGGCTTCACCGACCGGATCAAGGCCCGCATGGCCGGGGCCAACGAGTTTCTCAGCAAGCCATTTTCCGAGAGGGAATTGTTGACCGTTGTCGAGTCTTATTTAGGCCCACCTCCCAAGCGGGGTGGCGGCGAATAAGCGTGGGGCCAGCCGAAGTTCCTAAAAAATGTCGAGATTCGAGCCAAGCAGGCAGAGTATAGCAGAATACTGGACAGAAGAGGAACTTCACCAAACAATAGGGGGTAGTCCAGCTAGCCTAGGGCTACAGGGCTAAATGCGGCCAAAAGCGCCAAAAGATAGGATCCCCCTTCAGCTAGAAACCGCAGGAGCTCCGCCCTGTACCC
>NZ_JANSJA010000124.1:0-10811 GCF_047462335.1 Synechococcus sp. H60.1 | reverse complement strand
TGCTGTTCCTTTGCCCTCTGACACCGATGAGCGGGAGGCCGGCCCAGATCCACTGCTGGACTGGCTGCTGCGGGATGGTGAGCCAGTGTTTGAAGATGATCCTGATCCGGTTCGGGAGAACCCTCAACCCGAACCCACGCCCACATCGCCACCCACCCCTGCGCCTCCGCCCGTTGCAGCGCCGGCCCCCCCGCCCACTCCCATTCTCAGCACCCCCCTGCCGCCCCAGCCGGTCAATCGCCCCCTCTTTCCCCCATCAACCGGGCCGCTCCTCCTGCTGCTGCCTTTCCCACCCCTGCCCAAAACCCTACGCCCAGCTTCCTACAACGCCTGCGCGAAGAGCGGGAACGCTTGGGGAAGGACTAAGCCGAAAAAAAGGGGATCCCTGAGGATCCCCTGGCAAAGAGCTGGGCAAGGCTAGTCCTCGATGGGATCCCCCGTCAGAGGATCCCAGAAGAGGGGCAGTCAGGCGGCTGCCAGCCGGGCATTGGCGGCATCCCAGTTGACCAGGTGTTCCAGGTAGGCGCTGATGAAGTCGGGCCGTCGGTTTTGGTAGTCCAGGTAGTAGGCGTGCTCCCACACATCCAGGGTGAGCAAGGGCACTTGGCCGTGCACCAGCGGGTTTTCGGCGTTGGGGGTTTTGGTGACCTTGAGAGTGCCGTTGTCCAGCACCAGCCAAGCCCAGCCGCTGCCAAACTGGGTGGCCGCCGCCGTTTTGAAGGCCTCGACAAACTTGTCGTAGCCGCCCAGATCAGCGTTGATCTTGTCGGCGATGGGCCCTGTCGGCGTGCCGCCCCCACCCGGCTTCATGGATTCCCAGAAGAAGGTGTGGTTCCAGACTTGGGCAGCATTGTTGAAGATGCCCACTTTGTCGGGATCCCCAAACGTGGTCTTGATAATTTCTTCCAGGGACTTATTGGCCAGATCGGTGCCTTCAATCAGCTTGTTCAGGTTGGCCACGTAGGCGGCGTGGTGCTTGCCGTGGTGGTAGGAGAAGGTTTCCGCCGACATATAGGGCTGGAGGGCGTCGGCAGGGTAGGGCAGAGCTGGGAGTTCAAAAGCCATAGTCGTCTGTCCTCTGTGTCTTGTGCAAGGAATGCAAGAAAGAACGCGGCCAAGGCTAAGGATAAACCAGACAAAGGCGTTACCTTTCTTTGCAGTCTTAGTGTAACTCAGAACGATTACGCTTTGGGATCCCCTGGGCCCTTCGATGACCGGGGGCTAACGGGATCCCTGCTGCAGCAGCTCGATCAGCAGGGGAGCGACATCCCGCAGCAGCGGGATCAAAACCGCTGTGATGGCGGCAATGGTAACTACATTGCGGGTGAAGTTGAGGGTGTCGCGGCTGAGCTGGAAAAACCGCTCGTCCCAGCGTTTGACCTCGGCTTCCAGACGTTCTTCTGCCTTAGCGACGCGCTCCTCAGCGTTGGCGATGCGTTCCTCAGCTCTGGCGATGCGCTCTTCGGCCTTGGCAATGCGCTCTTCGGTGCCGGCAATGGTCTGCAGCAGCTCTTGGTTTTGCCGGGCCAGTTGGGCGATGGCCTGGGCATTGGCCTCGATGGTGCGCTCAATGCGCGCCAGCCGCTCCTCGCTATTGCTCATGGCCGGGGAGGGGAAAATTGCTGAGGGCTAGGGAAGTCTTGGGGTGGGATCCCTTGCAGGGCCTCGGTCATGAAGCGCTTCCAGGTGGGGGCGACAAAGGCGCCCCCTGCCGTGCCAGGCAGCATGGGGGAGTTATTGTCGTTGCCAATCCAAATGGCGGTGGACAGTTGCGGCACATAGCCGATAAACCAGGCATCGCGAAAGTCGGAGGTGGTGCCGGTTTTGCCTGCTACCGGTCGCCCATCGTCCAGACGGGCTGCCGTCCCGGTGCCTTGGGTCACTACCCCCTTGAGGATTTGGTTGAGGGCAGCCACTGCCCAGGGATCCAAAACCCGCTCTGGCTTCGGCCGGGCCTCGAAGAGGATTTGGCCGTTGCGATCCACCACCTGGGCCAAGAGAGTTGGCTCCACCCGGTAGCCGCCATTGGCAAACACCGCATAGCTGGCGGCCATTTCCAAGGGGCTGATGCTGGCCGAGCCCAGAGCTGTGGCCAGGTTGGGGAACATCTCGGCACTAATGCCCGTGGCCTGGGCCGCTGCAATGACGTTGCGGATCCCAACCTCATCCGCCAGCTTGACGGTGGGCACGTTGCGGGAGAGCTCCAAGGCGCGGGCAAAGGTGAGAGGGCCGTAAAAGGTGTTGTCGTAGTTTTTCGGGCTGTAGGGGGGTGAGCCGGGATAGGTGACCGGGGTGTCTTCCAGGATGCTGTTGGGCCCGTAGCGGCCGGTAGCCAGGGCCGCGTAGTACACGTAGGGCTTAAAGGTGGATCCCGTTTGGCGAAAGGCTTGGGTGGCGCGATTAAATTGGCCCCGCTGGGCGTTGATGCCGCCCACAAGGGCCTTGACATAGCCGGTACGGGGATCCACTGCCGCCAGGGCCATCTGGTCGGCTCGGCGAGCGGCTGCAATGCGGGGCCCATCTTCGTTGACAATGCGCTCTGCCAGGCGTTGCAGCCGCAGGTCGATGGTGGCCTGCACCCGCAGCCCCCCCTGGAGAATTGCCTGCTCGCCATAGCGACGCCGCAGCTCGGCTTCGATGACGTCGGTGACCGCCGGGGCATTGCTCTGGAAGGAGGTGATGCGGCCCAGGGTCAATTCTTGCTCGCGGGCTGCCTGGGCTTCTTCCGGGGTAATCCACTTCAGCTCCACCAGGCGATCCAGCACTAGCCGCTGTCGTCGCTTGGCTCCCTCCAGGTTACGGAAGGGGCTGAGGGTTTCTGGAGCCGGCAGGATCCCGGCCAACATCGCCGCTTCCGCCAAGTTCAGTTCTGCCGCATCTTTGTTGAAGTAGCTGCGGGCCGCCGCCTGGATGCCGTAGAGGTTGTGCCCCCAGTACACCTGGTTGAGGTACATCTCCAGGATTTCGTCTTTGGTGAAGACCTGCTCCAGCCGCACCGCCAGCACAATCTCGGCCACCTTGCGGCTGAGGGTGCGCTCCGGCCTCAAAAACAAGTTCTTCACCAGTTGCATCGTCAGGGTGGAGCCGCCCCCGGCAGAGCCCAAGCCCCCCTCAACACTGCCCAGAAGGGCCCGGCCCAAGCTGACGGGGTTGATGCCGGGGTGGGTGTAGAAGTGGCTATCTTCAATGGCCAGCAGGGCCTTTTTCATCTCCGGCGAGACCTCTTCCAGTGAGATCACCTCCCGGTTGGCTTCCCCGTGCAGGCTGGCAATTGGCTCGCCGCGAATATCGACAATGTGAGTAGTGGCCACCGGCACGTAGTCCCGCAGTTGGTGTACATCCGGCAGGTTGCGAAAGCTGATGGCCAACCCCATCAAGCCGGCAGCCGTCGCTGTAGAGCCCAAGAGCAGCGACCCCAGCAACAGATTGCCCACCGTGGCAGCAGCCTGAGTCATCCAGGAGGGGCGGGTGGGTGGGTCAGCGCTGGCATATTCGTCATACCCCAAGCGGGGAAAGGGGCGGCTGTAAGGATGCCGCGAAGCCGAATGCCTAGCCCAGCGGGCCAATGGTCTGCGACCGTAGGTCACGTCAAAAACCCCGTCACGTCGGCGTTGCGGAGCAACCAAAAATCTTACTCATTATAGAGCGGTGCTTCTCGGCCTGGCAGGGAGATCCCTCCCACCTCTAGGTGAGCCAAATCCGGGTGAGCGTGGGGGGTTTCCGAGTGCTTTGCCTGCTGGCTGCTGGGATCCCCAGTTCCCCACCAGCCTGGATCTCGACAGGCTGTTTCGCATGTCAGACTGCTACCTGCACCTCTATCGCCGCTATCTCGCCCAAGGAGGGCAGCAAGATTGTCATCGACTTGCGAAAAACTCAGTTAGAACTGCTTACCAGACTTTATCTGCAAAGGGGATCCCTGTCCCACCGCCTTGAGATCTTGCGCCTGCGAGAACACGAAACTGCGGCAAGGAGAGGAAGTATCTGGAGTGTTTCCACATTCCTTCGCGCAAGCCGGCCATAGGCCTTGGAGTTGGGGTTACGGCGTCCCCTGCGATAGAAACCTCATGCTCTGGGCAGCTTGGCAAGCGGGAGCAATCCCATAAGCTGAGAAAGACCCCTTAGCACAGTGCTGCGCGGAAGCAAGCTCTAGCCGTGGGCAGAACATCAAGGAAGACCTGTCCGAGACCATCGGCTGCAAGGGAGATGTCTGCGCCAGCAGCGCTCTGGATCCCGGAAGAAAGCTGTAGGCTGGACTAGGTTCTCGATGCAACGGGCCGAGTTCGACCGAACCTTGACTTCTACCGATTGGGGATCCCGGCGCAACTTGCCTGAGCAAATCGGCTCCAGGCAGGGGCCACAGGTTTTGATCTGCGGCTACTATGGCTACGGCAATGCCGGCGACGAGGCGTTGTTGCTGGCTCTACTGCAGCTGCTGCGGCAGTTGCCCAACCCTGTACAGCCGGTGGTGCTCTCTCCTCGCCCTGCGGAAACGGCTGCCACCTATGGGGTGCTGGCCTGTCCGCGCTTTGACGGCTGGGCTTTGCGGCGCTATCTGGGGCAGTCTCAAGCTTTCATCTGGGGTGGGGGCAGCCTGCTGCAGGATCGCACCAGTTGGCGCAGCCCGCTTTACTACCTGGGTCTAATGCTCTGGGCCCAGCGGCGGGGGCTGAAGACCTTGGCGTGGGCGCAAGGGATCGGGCCTTTGCAGCGGGGCTGGATCCGCGAGCTGGCCCGCCGGTCTCTAGCAGGTTGTACGGCCATCAGTGTGCGCGACGCCGTTGCCTCCCAATGGCTGCGAGACTGGGGGATCCCCCATCAGGTGGCCCCAGATCCGGTTTGGGGCCTGCCCGCCAAAACCCTGCCGGAGTGGGAAAGATGGCCTCAGCCCCGCATTGCCGTGGTCTTGCGGCAGCATCCCGAGCTCACTCCAGCGCGACTTGAGACTTTGGCGGAAGGCTTGAGGCGCCTCCAGGTCTCGACGGGGGCCTATCTCCTTTTGCTGCCCTTCCAACTGGCTCCTCCTGGCTCCCTTGACCTTGGCCCAGACTACCGCCTAGCGCAACAGCTGCAACAGCGCCTGCCCGGCCCCAGCCAGGTGTTGGAGATTCGGGATCCCTGTCTTTTAAAGGGGGTCTTCCGGGGGGTGAGATTGGCAATCGTTATGCGCTACCACGGCTTGGTGATGGCGGCGGCTGAGGGTTGCGCCTGCTTTGGCCTCAGCTACGATCCCAAGGTAAAAACGCTACTCGGGGAATTGGGCATGCCCGGCTGGGATCTCGAGGCGATCCCAGAGGATCCCGAAGCTTTGCACCGGGCTTGGCTGGCTTGCTATGCCGACGGGCCGGCCCTCAGCCCTGACCAAGTGGCTGTTTGGGTGGAGCGATCGGCCCAGCACGCCCAGTTGCTGAGGCAGCACTTGCCTTAAAGGAGAGGGGGGATCCCAAGCTCCTACCCCCTTGACCGAGACAAGGGCGGCGCAAACCCCGCTCTCTAGGGCTGGGGAGAGCATCAACTGAGAGTCTTCCCCGCTGCCAGTGTGGATTCGGGCAGCCGTTCTTGTCGGAATTCGCCCTACGCTGGGAATAGGCTCCTCCCATGAGTGCCAAGATGCAACCCTGTACCCGCCAACAGATCCTGATCGGGATGGGCCTGACCAGCCTGATCCTGGCCCTCATCGCCGGCCTCTGGATCTGGCTGGGATCCCTCCGCGTGCCCTTCCGTTGGGATCCGCTGGCCGTCGCCTGGGGAGCGGCGCTGGGGCTGGGGGTGGCGCTGCTGAGCGGCGGGGCTTACTGGCTTTGGCCGGCCTATCGCCGGGCGGCTTCCGCCTACTTACACCTGGTGGCGGATCCCTTGCAATGGGGAGACGTCTTCTGGGTGGGGGTGCTACCGGGGTGGAGCGAGGAGTGGCTGTTTCGCGGCGTGCTGATGACAGCCCTGGTGACCAGCCCCTTGGGGTGGACGGGCGGGATCCTCCTGAGCGGGCTCTTGTTTGGGGTTTTACACTGGCTAGAGTGGCAGGGTTGGCCCTATGCCGTTTGGGCCAGTGCCGTAGGTATTCTCCTGGGGATGGGCGTGTGGCTGTCGGGAAACCTGTTGGTAACCATCGTCGCTCATACTTTGGTTAACTGGATTGGAGTTTGCCTTTGGAAAGGTTCTGCCCTGCTAGCCAAATCCTAAGGCGCCCAACGTCGCTGCCCAATCCCTCTCTCCTAGAGGGAGAGGGGCCGGGGGTGAGGGGAAGGAGCAATGAGTAAGCCCTTTCTGGGACTGCGGCTGGGGCCATCCTTGCTGCTCATCAGCCTGGGGGTGTACGGCTACCTGCTCTGGCTGGGCTGGTTTCAATCGGAGCGGCTGATCTTTTTGCCCCGCCCCGCCAGCTACCAGGATGGGGAGGCCATTCTCAAACTCACCACCGCCGATGGCCTGCAGATTTCAGCGGTCTACCTGCCCAATCCCGCAGCCACCTATACCCTCCTCTACAGCCACGGCAACGCCGAGGATCTAGGAGATATCCTGCCGCGCCTGAGGAAGCTGCAGCAGGGGGGGTTTAGCGTCTTGGCCTACGACTACCGCGGCTACGGCACCAGCGAAGGGATCCCTTCCGAGGCCGGTGCCTACAAAGACATTGAAGCGGCCTACGCTTACCTACGAGATCAGGGGATCCCGCCGGGGCGGATTCTGCTTTATGGACGCTCGGTGGGAGGCGGGCCCTCAGTTTACCTAGCAGCCCAAAAGCCAGTGGGGGGCTTGATCCTGGAATCCACCTTTGTAACCGCTTTTCGCGTCCTGACCCGCATCCCGCTGCTGCCTTTTGATCGCTTCGACAACCTCAGCCGCATTGCCCAGATCAATTGCCCGCTGCTGATTTTGCACGGCACTCAGGATCGCTTGATCCCCTTCTGGCATGCCGAAGCCCTTTACCAAGCAGCACGGGATCCCAAGCGTTTGGTGCCCATCGAGGGAGCCGATCACAACAACTTGCTCCAGGTGGCCGGGGAACGCTACCTGCCCATTCTGCACCAATTTGTGACCGAGCTGGTGGAGCCCACCCCTTTCCTGGACACTCCGTAGATCCCAGCAGGTTTGAAGAGCGATAGCCCAACAGCCTGTCCTGCTCTAAAGATAGAGTGGACAAGCGTGAGGATTTTCAAGTGACTTTTTGACCCATCAATTCTTGCAACAGCTTCTGCGCCGTTCCCATATAGCGCAGTACGTCGGGATGATGGCTCCAGATCGGGTCGCTCTCGGGGAAAACCTCCAGCGAGAACATGCCCTGCACGGCTCGCAGATAAGGCAGGAGGAAAGTGTAGCTAGCCGGGCTGAGACGAGAGTGCAAAGCCTCATCCAACAGCTCCAGCATCTGCCGCACCAGTTTCCACTCCACCTTCAGAGGGGGGTACAGCATCACGCAAAGGGGAAACAGCTCCTGCTGCACAGCCACCACGCTGCCTTCCAAGGCACAGAGGCCCAGGTACACCTGGAACATCTCCACATCGCGGATGCTGGAAATCCGCACCTCCAGATCTGTCAAGGGGCCGCTTTCGCAGCGATAGTCCGGGAAACGCTGAGCTACTTCGGCACAGATAAATTCCGCCACACTGGTTACGATGGGCAGCAGTTCCTGAACAGCCAGCAAAGAGGCGGAAGAAGCGTTGTCGCTGGCGTGAACAGCGGCACCCTCGTACATCCTCTGCAGGGGCATGTAGAGGTGGTCGTCCATGACCTTCAAGTAGGGGTGGAAGAGGCTGCGCTCCTGAGGGGATAGAGCTTGCAAGACCATCTGCCCCGTGTAGTGGAATTGCATGCTTAAAAAGCCCAGCACCCGCGGATCCCGTTCGCTGTAGCGGGCCCGCAGGCTGCCACAGAACGGTGCAATCTTTACCGAAAAGCGCACTGGCGAGAGGCCCTCCCCACAACTTTCCGCTGCCTTTTCAAATAACTCGCGGGAGTCCTCGGCAATTTGCCAGGGATCGATCAAGTCCGGATCCAGCCGCTGCCTCGGGATTTCGGCAGCCAAGAGCCGCTCCGTTTTTGCCCAGGCCTGGGAGCTGGCAAAGCGCAGGGATCCCTTCACTTTGTCGGCTAATTGGGTACCCGGCAGCTCGCCCAAGGCCGCCTGTGCCCGCAGCTTGTCTACATATTTTTGGGCCCACAGGGTGGCCAGGCTGTAAGGTGTAACTGCTTCTAGGCTTTCCATCGATCCCATGACCTCAGCAGAGGAGCTAGATTCTGTTGTCTACAATACCCCTAGCACGCCGCCGTTGCAGCCTGTAAGGAAACTACAGAATGTTAAGACTGCCCACAACAATTGTTCACATTAGGAAAGGGCTTCTCACCTTGCGGGCAAGTTGGCGATGATCTTAAAATCTCCTAAAATCCGCTCGGAAAAGTGGAGTTTTTGTGGCAAAATAGACAGCAGACGGATCGAGCGCAAGGATCCGGATCCTGACCTCACCGGACTGAACCCTTTACTGAGGAGAAAGAGTGTATGTCTCTCCGACTTGGCGATACGGCTCCCAATTTTACGCAAAAGTCCACCCACGGCGAAATCGACTTCTATTCCTGGGCCGGGGATAGCTGGGTAGTGTTGTTTTCGCACCCCGCTGACTACACGCCGGTCTGCACCACCGAGCTGGGTACTGTTGCCAAGCTGATGCCTGAGTTCGAGAAGCGAGGGGTGAAGGTGCTGGCCCTCAGCGTGGACGATGTGGACTCCCACGTCGGCTGGGTGAAAGACATCGAGGAAACTCAGAATGCCCGGGTGACTTATCCCATCTTGGCAGACGTTGATCGCAAGGTCTCCCAGCTCTACGGCATGCTGGATCAGACCAACCTCAATCAAGAAGGACTGCCTTTGACGGTGCGCTCAGTGTTCGTTATTGATCCCAACAAGAAAATCCGCCTTATCCTCACCTATCCAGCCAGCACGGGGCGCAACTTCGACGAGCTGCTGCGGGCAATCGATGCTCTGCAGTTGACGGATAAGTACAACGTTGTCACTCCCGCCGACTGGAAAGATGGCGATGATGTCATCATTCCACCTTCGCTGCAAGATCCGGAAGTGCTCAAAGAAAAGTTCCCGAAAGGCTACAAGGAGCTCAAGCCCTACTTGCGAGTCACCCCTCAGCCCAACAAGTAAGAGTCCCAGCAACCTAGCTGATGTTGGCTCAGGAGAAGGGCTCCCTTCTCCGCTGAAGCCGTGACTCCTTGATCTGGATCCCCGGTGAGGGGATCCTTAACTTTGTGGTCATTTCAAACCCGCTTAAGACAGTTAGTGCTCCGCACCGCTGACGCAAGCGCACAAAACCACGCTACGGACACACCAGCGCCCGGGCCTGTTTCACCACCCAGTCTCTACGCTGCCTCGGAAACCTGGGGTTTTCCACTACAGTACCGTCGGTTGCTTCGTAGAAGCATGTCAGCCCCAACTCAATACCGACAACCTTACCCGTAGGTGGAAGTTCTTCCTGCGGGTCAACGTCGATGCAAAACTGAGCGTCGTAGCCATCGGCTCTCCGCACTACCCTGATTTGCTTAATCCGCGAAATGCCGTAAAACCATGGGTCAGAAGCTTCCAGCCGCAGAAAGGTTCCAGCCTTAAAACTGTTGGGGAAGGTGAGATGCTTCCCGTCTTGTGAGAGTTCCCACCCTGTCGTCTTGTATTCGACCGAGCGGCAGTGCTTCTGGAACTTGGGAAAGCCCTTCTTCCCTGGTTTCTTGGCTTGGCAGTTGTCATAGAAACGCTGGATGGCCGACTAAGCCCGCTCTGCGCTAGCTTGCCTTGCCATTGCGTTGAGCTGAGCTGCTCACTCATATTCTTTGGCCAGCACAGCAGAGAGTTTAGAGAGGTCGTACCGGCCAGCTCCTTGGTTATCCATTCAGTAGCGCAGGCATTTGTTGCGAATAAACTGAGGGGTCTAAACTACCACGAACAAAGATGCAAGTGTAGAGAACGCCTTGGCCGGTTTTGTTTTCTAGAGGATTGGTAAACTCGCCGGTATAGACTGGACTTGTTTGCCGCGCCTTTCATCTCGACGCTGACCTTGCAGCTAGAGCGCAAGCTTTCCCGTCTTGCAAGGTAAAGTAGCGATGGAACTTATCCGTCACCCGCAACCAGGGGGAGCGGCTGCCTTCTTTGCGATAGCGGGTCACAAAGCCCTTTTCCACCAGCTCTGCCACATGTTGGTAAGCACCCTGACCGCGTAACTCCACCAAGTCAGCTTGCGAGAGGGGGCCACGTAGAACGATAGTCGCCAAGGTACGGGTGGCGCCCACCCCGATTTCAGGGGGCAAGAGCTGGTTGGCCAGCTCCAAAAAAGGCTCGCGCAACCGTAGAGCAAACCCCTCCTCCACCTGCAGCACCTCTAGGGCGGAGTCGCGGTGGGCGTAGTCTTCCATCAGCTCCAACAGCGCATCGTAGGCCTCGTCGCGGCTGCACTGGGCCAACTGGGCCAGTGTCGATAGGGCCAACGGCTGCCCCTTCAAGTAGAGGATTGCCTCGATCTGATTTTTTAGGGCTAGGAGACGCCCCCCCTCCATCTCTGAACCGGGGTTCAAAACCGACTTGGAACGACGCGAGGGCATAGCGCCAAGGGATCCGCTAACCTGTCCCGTAGCATAGCAGCAGTTGCAAACTGAGGGATCCCTTTACGAGCTTTCTGAGCCAAAGCGAGAGCCACTATGGTGACGTACTCCCGCCCTCAAGCTGACGCATCGAGTGCGGGTTTCATGGCTTACACCACGCTGCGCGAACAGGGACTCCTGTTATGGCACAGGACGTTTCCTGAGCTTTAGCGCTCCGCGCCGCT
>NZ_JANSJA010000123.1:8259-10832 GCF_047462335.1 Synechococcus sp. H60.1 | reverse complement strand
TTAACAGGCTGTACTCCAGGCTATATACTGCCGAGATTAGGCAGCTTACCGCCAGGACTAATGACCAGGGCTTGCGCCGCCGGATTCGTGGGTCAACCGCTTGGTTCAGCTTGGCATTGAGCAGCGCCGACTTTATCCGGTTGGCGAGGGGTCTCAGCTCCTGTAGCCAGCAACACCACTGACGAAGGATGGGCAAAGAATCGCTGCGTAGAGTCGATCGATCTGGCCGGCGGCGGGATCCCCTAGGGGGAGTTTCCGAGGGTTGGGGAAAGTCTGGACACTGCGGCTATGGCGAACTAGCTTAGAGGCAACTCTTTTCTCAAGTTTTCTCAAGCTAGTTCGTGGGGTGGGATCCATGCTGAGGCCCAGTCTTTTGTTCTCCGGATCGGCGCTTCTGGGTTTGTTGTCTTGGCTGTGTTTGAGCGGCGAATGCGGCTGGTTGGCTTCCCTGCGCAAGGGACGGGGCGCTGTCCCTGAAGTTTCCTCGGCGCCAGCGCAGAGTGTTCAAGTGGCGGCATTTGCAGATGAACCCGATCCTGAGCTCCTGCTCAGGCAACAAGCCCAACTGGAAGCCCAAGTACGGCAGCTGGAGCAGCGCTCTCAAGCGCATCAGTTGCTGGCGCAGCAGGCGGCCCAAAGGGGGATCCCTCTTTCCACCCAGGCTGGCGAGCGTTTTCACTTGGATCGCGTCTATCTGGCGCGGCTAGATCGATTTCTGGAACAGGAGCCGGGGAACGCGCAGCTGTATCTGCAGCGGGCTCAGTACTTCTGGGATCGGTTGCAGGGCGATCCCTTGGCCTTGCCGGAGCCAGACCAGGCGACTGCTGTTGACCACCTGCTGAGCTTGGCGCTGCGGGATCTGGACATTGCCATTGCTTTGGATCCCTATTTGCCTGAAGCTTACTTGCTCAAGGCCAGGATTCAACACGAGTATTTCGGGGAGCTGGAGCAGGCTTTGGCAACTTTGTCCCCCCTGGATCGCATTGCCTATCGCAACCCCCAACTTCACTTGTTGCGCTCTCGCATCTGGGCCGAACAGGGACATCTGGAATCGGCGTTTGATGTGTCGCACCTGGCCATCGAGCTGGCCAAGCAAAACCAAAGCCCTGCCGATCTTTTCGATGCTTATGTCCATCGCGGCCTGATGTGGGCCAGCATTTGCGACTTCAACTTGGCCGTTCAGGATTTCAGCCGAGCTATCGAGGCGCAGCCGCAGCAAGCCGAGGGCTACTACCACCGCGGCATGGCGCGCGCCTATCAGGGGGAGGATAGGGCCGCTGCCGCTGCCGACCTGGGCCGTGCTTTGACGCTGTGGCAGGCTGCAGGCAGAGGATCCCCAGAGCTGCTGGAATATGTAGAAGCAGTACGGATGGAACTGTTGCAGTAACTCCACTGCTGGCTGGGTTTCTGCTGCGGATCTTTGTCTGGCCCGTTGGGTAGAGAGGTTCTGGGTTTGGGGTCTCTGGGCAGAGGGCGTTTGGCAAGTGCGGCCAAGCCATTCCAGGGTGGTAGAGCCGTCTGTTACCCAGGAAAACTGGAACGCTCCCCTTGAAGAGAACCCAGCCAGATGATGAGCCGAAGACAACTGACCCTCTCCGTCTCCTCCATAGCCCTGGTGGTGGCCACAGGGATGCTGCTGCTATTGGGGCAACTGCGCAACCTGGTGCTGACCGCGATGATTGCGTTGGTGGTGGCAGTGGCGCTGGATCCCTTGGTGGATCTGGCGGAGCGGCTGTGCATTCCCGGCTGGCTGGGGGTGGTGGCCATTGTCCAGGGGGGCTGGACGTTTTTGTAGGTGCTGATCCTGTACGTTGCCGTTCAAAACTTGGAAACCTATCGGCTCTCTGGCTTAGCAAGAGAGCCGCTCCCCCGCGGGGAGCAACCTGGAGGGATCCTTGCCCTCTCCTGCCAGTGGCTCTGCGGAGGCCGACTCCCTGACGCGGTCAGCTTTCTCCGGGCGCAGTCTTGGCTGGGTCGAGAGGAGCTGGCGGAGCTGGCCAATCTCGCTCAGATACCGGCTCGGAGAGATCTAGAGGGTTGAAGCGGTTCATGGCCGCCCTTAATCCTTCTTGCAAGCAACACTCCACTGCTTCCACTGCTGCCCTCAGAACCCGCTCCAGCACTGCCTGCTCGGTAGGTTCAAACCTTCCCAAAACATGCCCAACCATGTCTTGGTGGCCTTTGGGCTTGCCCACCCCCAGCCGTAGGCGAGGGAAGGCCTCGCTTCCCAAATGCTGGATGATGGACTTCATGCCGTTGTGTCCACCAGCAGAGCCAGATCCCCGCAGACGCAGGCGACCCAGGGGCAAGTCCATATCGTCGTACACCACCAGAACCGAGGCGGGATCCAACTTGTACCAATCCATCACCGCCCGCACCGACTGGCCAGAACGGTTCATGTAGGTCTCCGGTTTGAGCAGGCGCCGCTTGCCCCCCAGGGCAAGCCCTTCTCCGTAGGAGCCCTGGAACCGCTTTTCCAGGGCCAACGGGATCCCCCAGCGCTCCGCTAGCCGATCCACCACCATAAAGCCGCAGTTGTGGCGGGTGTTGGCATACTGCGGGCCAGGGTTGCC
>NZ_JANSJA010000123.1:5187-8159 GCF_047462335.1 Synechococcus sp. H60.1 | reverse complement strand
GGCCTGCCCCCTTCGAGCTCTCCCTTGGCGAAGCTAAATTCGAGCCTGCTGCTGCCTTGCGCCTGAGTCAGCGGCTGATCCAGGTGGGGATTGCCCTTTCCTCAGAAACGGATTTAAAGCGGTTGCTGGAGCTGATTGTTGCCCAGGCGCGCGAGCTAACCTGCTGCGATGGGGCCAGCCTGTTCCTCCGCGAAGGAGATGAGCTGCGCTTTTTCGTGGTCAAGCGCAACGAGGAGCTGCGGGATCTGCGCCTCCCCCTCAGCCCTTCCAGCATCGTGGGCTATGTAGTGCTTACCGGGGAGAGCTTGAATCTGCCGGACGTTTACCAACTGCCCCCCAATCTGCCCTACGCTTTTAATCCCCAGGTGGATCGGCAGACTGGCTACCGCACCCGCTCCCTGCTCACAGTGCCGCTGCGGGATCCCTCAGGAAACATCCTCGGAGCCTTGCAACTCTTAAACCGCCTCAGGCCGGATCGTCCTGCTGAGCTAGCGCCCAACCAGGTGGCCGAATGGAGTCAGCCGTTTTCTGAGCTGGAAGTCCAGGTGGCCGAAGCCCTAGCTTCCCAGGCAGCTGTTGCTTATCAAAATGTGCGCTTGCGGGAAGAGCTAAAATCGGCTCACCTGGAAACGATTTTTTGTCTAGCTCAGGCCGCTGAGTATCGGGATCAGGACACGGCTTTCCACCTAAAGCGCATGAGCCACTACTCCCGCATCATTGCCCAAGAGTTGGGCCTCTGCAGCCATGAACAGGAGCTGATTTTCTACGCCAGCCCTCTGCACGATGTGGGCAAAATCGGGATCCCGGATGCCATCTTGCACAAGCCAGGTCCCCTCACCCCCGAAGAGCGACAGATCATGAACCGCCACCCTGAGATTGGCTACGAGATCCTCAGCAAGTCCGACTCGGAGCTGATGCAAAAAAGCGCCATCATTGCCCTCACCCACCACGAGAAGTTTGATGGCAGCGGCTACCCGCGGGGCCTCAAGGGCGAAGGGATCCCGCTGGAAGGGCGGATTGTGGCTTTGGCCGACGTGTTCGACGCCTTGGCTAGCCGCCGTCCCTACAAAGCAGCCTGGGATCTAGACGAGATCTTTCGCTTTGTGGAAAGCAACAGCGGCAGCCACTTCGATCCGCAAGTGGTGGCAGCTTTTAAGCGCGGGCGCGGCGAAATCCTGGAGATCTACCACCGCTATCAAGAGGCTCACTAACCCCAGATCCCCTTAGCCCCTGGGTTCAGAACAGGTTCCTCGCCTGCCCACCAATAAAGCACAAATGAAAGAGAAAAAGCATCTCTCCGCACAATCCCGTATAGGCTTGTAGCCAGCAGACAAGATCTCAAGCCAAACTAAGGTTGGCCGGCTCTGTTTGCCACCGGTTCGCTGGAAAGGCGAGCAGAGCTCTGCCTCTGTGCTCCTCTATACATAGCACATTCTTGGCCACTTGTCTCTGCCCAACCCGCGCCGAGGATCCCTGTGATGGCTACCCTGACCAATCCGCCCACTCCCACCCTCTCGATCAACACCAAGCTGCGCGATCTGGCCCTGGTGGACTTTCAGGTGAGCGAGTCCACCCCCTGCGAGAACGTGGTGCGCCGCCTAGAAGATGATCCCAGCCTTTCGGGGGTCATCGTGCTGGATGAGCGGTCGCGGGTGCAGGGGATGTTGACCCGCCGCGCCATTTTGGAGTGGATGCTGAGCAAGCCCTATGGCCTAGACGTGTTTTTGAAGCGGCCCATCAGCTCCTTGGTGGAGTTCCACGGACGGGGCTTTTTGCTGCTCCCCGGCGACTGCGATGTCATCGCGGCGGCCAGCCAGGCCTTCCGGCGGCCCCAGGAGACCATCTACGACCCGGTGGTGGTACAAGTTGGTTCCCAGGACTACCGGCTTTTGGATGTGCCGGTGTTGTTGGTGGCCCAGTCGCAGGTGCATCTGGCCACGCAGCGGAAGCTGCAAGAACAGCAGGAGGAGATGCAACGGATCTTGGCCGAGCTGGAGCAAGAGAAAAACCGCAGCCTTCAGTATGCCCGCGATCTGGAGCGGCAAAAGGCCGAGATCCTCAGCCAGAACATCGCTTTAGATCGGGAGCGGCGTCAGGCCCAGCAGCGCTCCGAAGAACTGGCCCGCCTCAACGCCCGCATCATCGAGATCAGCTCGGTGCTCTCGGAGAAGGGCAAATCCACCTTTGCCGCCACCTTTGCCGGAGTAGAGGCCGTTCGCCGTCTATTTCAGGAAATTGCCGACAGCAACCAGGAGCTCTCCCGCGAGCTCAAAGAAATCAACACCATCGTTGACTTGATCGTAGAGGTGGCGGGCTATATTCGCCTGCTCTCCTTTAATGCGGCTGTGGAGGCCAACCGCAGCGGCGGAGGTGGCGGTTTTGGCGCCATCGCCCAGGAGATTCGCAAATTGGCAGGGCGCACCACCGAAGCCAGCAACCGCATCCGCGGCTTGGCAGAGCGCATCCAACGCCAAAGCCAGTCCACCCTGCAATCAGCCCAGGCCAGCGCCGAGATGGTGCAATCCCTTTACCAGCAGGCCCAGTCGGCCCAGGCGGCTCTGGAGGAGTTGCAAGCCCTCTTGGAGCGGGCCCAGGTTTAGCCTTTTTTGGGAGTGGTCTGGCCCTCGCGGATCTCGTAGGTGTAAAACTGCCCTGCCACTGCCAGAGTTTGGAAGTGGTAGGTGGGCAAAGAGATCCCCAGCGGGCCAAAGTTAAGCAACGACAAATCGGTGCTGTAGAGGCTGAAGAGGATGAAGTTTTGCCGGCGGGTTTGGCGCAGGAACAGCTCTGCCAGCTCCGGTTGCAGCTCTTGTACAAGGGCGTGACATTCCTCAATGAGGGTGGGCAAAAAAGCCGGGATCTGGGCGCAGTATTCCCGTGTAGCATAGGCAGCCAATTGTTCCCCTGCATAGGCCCCGTACGCTTCCGGGGTGGGATTGGTGATGGCCAGAGCAGCCACACCCCCGGCCAGA
>NZ_JANSJA010000123.1:0-5087 GCF_047462335.1 Synechococcus sp. H60.1 | reverse complement strand
ATGGAACTGGCCGATCTGAGACGCAGCCTAGAATCGCTCACCTCGCGCCTGAGCAGTGCTCAGGACTATCTTTGACCTGCCCCGCCTAGAGCAACAGATCGCCATTTTGGAGCAAGAGGCGGCGCAGCCGCAGTTTTGGAACGATGCCGAGGCGGCCCGCCGCCACCTGCAACAGCTTAACAGCCTCAAGGCCTCCTGGGATCAAGTCCACCGCTGGAAGGATCGCCTGGAAGATGCTGCTAGCGCCCTGGAGCTGCTGCAAGAGGATCCCGACCCGGAGCTGTTGGCGGAAGTGTCCGGATCCCTGGCGGCGGTGGAGCGGGAGCTCGGCCAATGGGAGTTGCAGCAACTGCTTTCCGGCCCCTATGACAAAAACGGCGCCATCCTCACCATCACCGCCGGCGCCGGGGGAACTGATGCCCAGGACTGGGCAGCGATGCTCCTGAAGATGTACACCCGCTGGGCAGAAAACCAGGGCTACAAGGTTCGCCTCTCAGAATACTCGGAAGGGGCAGAGGCCGGCATCAAGTCGGCCACCTTGTTGATCGAGGGGCCCTACGCCTACGGGTATCTTTCCGCCGAGAAGGGCAACCACCGCATGGAGCGCATCAGCCCCTTCAACGCCAACGGCAAGCGCCAGACCAGCTTTGCCGGCGTCGAGGTCATGCCCATCCTGGAGGAAGAGAATGAGTTCGAGCTGAGGATGGAGGATCTGGAGTTCGAGACTTCTCGTTCCGGCGGGGCAGGCGGCCAAAACGTCAACAAGGTGGAAACGGCGGTGCGGGTTATCCACAAGCCCACCGGCATTGCCGTGCGCTGCACCGAGGAGCGTTCCCAACTGCAAAACAAGGAGCGGGCTATCCAGATCCTGAAGGCGAAGCTCATCGAATTGGAAGAGGAAAAGCGCCGGCAAAAGCTGGCCGAGATCCGCGGCGAGATGGTGACCCAGGGCTTTGGGGGCCGGATCCGCACCTACACCTTCGATCCTTACAAGTTGATCAAAGACCACCGCACCAACGCCGAAACCTACAATGTCGAGGCGTTTATGAATGGCGAACCGGAGGAGCTGATGCACTTTATCCAGGCCTACCTGCGGCAGGAACATACCAAACAGCAGGCTGCTGCAGTCTAGGGCCGGCTGTGGCGCTCCCACACCGCCTGCATCAGGGCTGCCCGCTCCGACGCCGAGATCGCGCCCAATTGAACGGGATCCCACTCTGGGAAAAACTCCCCCACCCCCCATCCCAAGGCTCTGGGATGGGCTGTTTTTGCCTGCAGGGATCCCGCCCAAACTAGGCCGTGCCAAGCGCCAATAGGGGTTTCCAGGGCCGAGGAAAACACCAGATCCAACCCCGGGTGTTGGCTGAGGTAGTCCCTCAGGGCAAGACCGGATCCGACCAAAGAGGGCTTGACCACCAGGATCCCTTGCCAGCCGGAGCGGTGGACAGCTTGCAACTGCTCCAGGCCAGCCACTGACTCATCCAGGGCAAGGGGAGTTTGAAACTCGCGGCTCAGTTGGATCAAGTCGGCGTACTGCTCCGGGGGCAGGGGCTGCTCGAAAAACTCGATCTTGCCCGGCCACTCCTGATTGAGCTGGTCGCAGAGGGCCAGCCAGCGCCGCGCCTCTTCTAGGGTCAGCCCCCCGTTGGCATCCAGGCGCAGCCGGGATCCGGGCGGCAGTTGCTCCAGCCAGCTTGCCAGCTTTTTCCACTCCTGCTCAAAGGCATCCACCCCCACCTTGCCTTTGTAAACCGGGTAGAAACCTGGAGGCGCGGTTTTTCCCAAAAGCCCACAAAACGCAAGCCCCGAGAGATCCCTGGCCAGCCAGCCGGGATCCCGACAGGCCAGCCAGGCGCATTCCAAGCCAAAGCGAGTGGCGGGCAGAGTTGCTGGGATCCCTTCAATCTGCGCCTCGGATAGCTCAGCCGGCAACTGCTGGCAAAACGCCAGCGCTTGCTCCAAAGTCTCGCTGCCCAACCAGGGGATGGGAGCAATCTCCCCGTAGCCCTGCTGACCCGTCTCCAGATCCGTCAGCCGGATCAGGATCCCTTCCCGGACAGACCATAGGCCGTAGCGCGTGCGCAAAGGCCGCCGGAAGAGCCGCCGATACCGGCAAAACTCAAAGCGCATTTTCAGTCCAATCCAGTTGAGGATCCCCCCGAAAGGGGAGTTTCCAATTTCTAGGGATCCTCCCAAAGGGGGAACCGAAAGAAAGAAGGGCTTGGCTTAGCACCATAGCCCTTCTCGTTTCCAATTTCTAGGGATCCCCCCGAAGGGGGAACCTGGAAGTGGTGCGTCCCACCGAAGCGGTCGAGTTGCCGTTTCCAATTTCTAGGGATCCCCCCGAAGGGGGAACCTCAGGGCATCGGTGCAGCCGCGCCAGCGCAGCCTATCGTGTTTCCAATTTCTAGGGATCCCCCCGAAGGGGGAACGCAAAGCCAATTATTCGCGAGCTAATTCAGATCCTTCCAGTTTCCAATTTCTAGGGATCCCCCCGAAGGGGGAACACAACGGCAGACAAAGGCAAGGGGAGTTGGATGTTCAGGTAGTTTCCAATTTCTAGGGATCCCCCCGAAGGGGGAACACTGAAAGGGTGAACCCCCAAACGGGCGAAATAGTCGTTTCCAATTTCTAGGGATCCCCCCGAAGGGGGAACCTCCTTCGACGACGACCAAACCTGGTCGTATGTCGAGGACGAGTTTCCAATTTCTAGGGATCCCCCCGAAGGGGGAACTCTTCGCTTCGAGATACTGAAGCTGAAGACCGAGCTGCTAAGTTTCCAATTTCTAGGGATCCCCCCGAAGGGGGAACTTTAAAGCAAAAGCTCATGCGAGAGATTCATTCTCTCCTTGGTTTCCAATTTCTAGGGATCCCCCCGAAGGGGGAACGACCTACCTCAGCTGCCCGCGCAAGTACCACTACCGCTAGTTTCCAATTTCTAGGGATCCCCCCGAAGGGGGAACCTTTGGCACCTGCCGGCGGCCTTGGAAGAGGATCTCCAGTTTCCAATTTCTAGGGATCCCCCCGAAGGGGGAACTGCTTCGCGTTAACGGACTTGGGGGTTCCCGTCTACGTTTCCAATTTCTAGGGATCCCCCCGAAGGGGGAACCCTTACCCGCTGGCGGGGGCAAGAGAGCGAATATGACGAGGTTGTTTCCAATTTCTAGGGATCCCCCCGAAGGGGGAACTAGAAGAAAGTTGATTGACCTACCCGAGGGTATTTATCTCGTCGAGGGAAGTTTCCAATTTCTAGGGATCCCCCCGAAGGGGGAACGACTCTGGATCTTGAGACTGAGCGAAGCGCAGCCGATCAACGTTTCCAATTTCTAGGGATCCCCCCGAAGGGGGAACCTCTCTCAGTCGACAGCTAGCGCATATTCTAGTTGCCCTAGATGTTTCCAATTTCTAGGGATCCCCCCGAAGGGGGAACCGTCGTTCTGCCGCCTTGATCAGCTTTTCGTATTCGCGGGTTTCCAATTTCTAGGGATCCCCCCGAAGGGGGAACCCCCCTGAGGCCGTTGGGCACGAGCCTCGGGTGGGGGCGCTGTTTCCAATTTCTAGGGATCCCCCCGAAGGGGGAACCTAACGCATCCAGCCCCCTCGAGAGAGGGGGGTTTTTGTTTCCAATTTCTAGGGATCCCCCCGAAGGGGGAACTTGGACAGACGGGGGCTTCGAGCCCGTTTTCGGCCAGCGTCCGTTTCCAATTTCTAGGGATCCCCCCGAAGGGGGAACGCTCCGGCTCAAGAAAACAAGCCAACCCTTCTGCCTCGACCCCGTTTCCAATTTCTAGGGATCCCCCCGAAGGGGGAACTTGAAGAGGAGTTCCACAGCCGTTTGGCTGCACAGGGGTTTCCAATTTCTAGGGATCCCCCCGAAGGGGGAACCCCTCTCTGCTGCGGTTGGCCAGACGGCGCCTGGCCGAGTTTCCAATTTCTAGGGATCCCCCCGAAGGGGGAACAAATCTGCTTCGCCTTGAGTGACTTGGGAATCCCCGTCTAGTTTCCAATTTCTAGGGATCCCCCCGAAGGGGGAACATCTTGTATCGGGCTGGCCAGTTCCAGCCTGAGGTGATGCAGTTTCCAATTTCTAGGGATCCCCCCGAAGGGGGAACAGGCTCCCCTGTGTAGGGATCCAGGACATCGCCGGGGTCTAGGTTTCCAATTTCTAGGGATCCCCCCGAAGGGGGAACGCCCAAGTCCAAAGTTATCGCGAAGCAGAAGAAATCGTTTCCAATTTCTAGGGATCCCCCCGAAGGGGGAACTTGCAGGGCGAAGGCGACTTCGCGCTCCGCCTGCTCGATCTCCCGTTTCCAATTTCTAGGGATCCCCCCGAAGGGGGAACGTCCAGGCGTCCCCGCAGTACCTAGCCCGGACAACGGTTTCCAATTTCTAGGGATCCCCCCGAAGGGGGAACTGTTAGGGGAGGACACCTAAGCTGCACCAACTGTGCACTTGTTTCCAATTTCTAGGGATCCCCCCGAAGGGGGAACTGAATACGACGAAGTGATCGGGTGCCCCCGATTCAAGGGGGTGTTTCCAATTTCTAGGGATCCCCCCGAAGGGGGAACTTGACAACGTTAGCCCACCACCAGCGCTCCAGCCGGTCTTCCAGTTTCCAATTTCTAGGGATCCCCCCGAAGGGGGAACGTGGGCGAGGCTGGAGAGTTCGTCGCAGCCGCTGTCGTTTCCAATTTCTAGGGATCCCCCCGAAGGGGGAACGCCAAGGCCCCAGGGGGCACAGGGGCCTTGAGCGCTTCTTGGTTTCCAATTTCTAGGGATCCCCCCGAAGGGGGAACTCCAGGTTGGGTCGGGCCATCGGGGCGTAGAACCGCCAGTTTCCAATTTCTAGGGATCCCCCCGAAGGGGGAACATATACGATTTTCGACATGACTAGCCTCCGAAACAAGTTTCCAATTTCTAGGGATCCCCCCGAAGGGGGAACCTTTACGAGCTGCCTTGCGGGCAGCTTTGGCAGCTTTGTTTCCAATTTCTAGGGATCCCCCCGAAGGGGGAACACACAGAGGGAACAAATTCGCGCGGCGAAAGCCGCGTTTCCAATTTCTAGGGATCCCCCCGAAGGGGGAACT
>NZ_JANSJA010000122.1:0-10847 GCF_047462335.1 Synechococcus sp. H60.1 | reverse complement strand
TCGCCGTAAAGCGGATGGGGAAACCCCACCCGCCTGCGCGGTGGGGTAGTTCATCGCAGTCCGTTGCTGAACCCGTAACGGTGTTGTCAAGACGCCTCTAGCCAATTCCTTGAAGCAAATCCCCAAAGTTCTGCTGACTTTTCTGTTCGCGTCAGCGGGACGGACTCCTTGCAGGTTGGCTGAGAGATTAATCTCCCTCGAACGCTTGCCACCAGTCGGGTTTTTCACCGTTTTAGAGGCTCACCTTGGTGACAACTATACGATTGATGAGCAACTAAAATTGCTGACAGGCTTTTCCGCCCCGCCCTACTCGCGTCAGCGGCGCGGAGCGCTGAGTACGGGGCCACCAAGCTATCCCTCTGTGTTGGTCTATCGCTCCGCCCACGAGCCAAAGCGCCTGCTGAAGTCCGCAGATACCCTCGATCGGGAAGAGGTGATCCCTGGCTTCCAGTTGCCACTTGCCGCTCTCTTCCAGAAGCTGCCTTTCTAGCCTGCAACCGGCTCCCCCTTAGATCGGCCAAGGCCAAAACTTTAAGAGGTGGCGCACAGCCACCCCACCGGGAAGAGGACTCTCCCATCCAATTCAAACAAGCGCCGGCACCCGTGCTTCAGACAAAGCTTCCCTGAGGGCTCGCACCTGGGCCACCATGGCCACTTCATCCTGAAGGCGACTGACAGCTTTGCCCACCCCCACTCCTGAAGCGCCGGCAGCGATGGCTAGGGGCACCGTCACCGTTGAGAGGCCAGAGGCGCAGATGACCGGCAGCGAGACCACCCGGCTGATCTCATAGGCGGCAGCCAGGGTGGGGGCAGCCTTCTCAATCAGGCCTAGGGATCCGCCGTGACGGGGCTCAGCGCTGGTGCCGCCCTCGGTTTGGATGAGATCGGCCCCCAGATCTTCCAGTTTCTCGGCCAATTCCGCCTGCTGATCCAAAGGCAGCGTGTGGGGAACGGTTACCGACAAAAGCGTGCGCGGCAGCAGAGAGCGGGTTTGGCGGGTGAGCTCTAGAACTTCCGCAGCGGAGAAGATGCGGCCCGAAGGGTAGAAGCTGTCGTAATTGCCGATTTCGGCCATGTCGGCCCCCGCCTGCACAGCGGCAGCCAATTGCTGCGGCTCCACCGCCGACACACAGATGGGCAGATCAATTTGCGCTCGCACCTGCTGCACCAATTCGGGACTGGCGGCGATGTCCACCCAAGTGGCTCCTCCCTCCTGGGCGGCACGGGTGACTTTCAGCACCGACTGCAGGTCGAAGTTTTGCAGGCCGCTGATGATCTTGAGGGCACGGCGCCGGGCAAGGGCGTCGAAAAGGGCAGCTTGAGAGGCTGTGGTCATAGGCTCGTTAGCTTGTTGAAACGGGATACAAGAGGAGTGAAAGCAAATCGGCTGGGGCAACCTTTGCTCAGTCTAGAGGGTTTGCTGCCATCCTACAAGGGATCCGCCCTTGGCCGGTCACCCCAATTTTTGCGGGCTATCCCAAGATCTTTCAATACAATAGGGATCCCCTCTTCTGCTCTTGCCATGTACCGCTCTCCTTTCCCCTTCTTGGGCCTGGCTGAGCCGGATCCGGAGCTGGCCCAAGCCATTGTGTTGCCTATCCCCTACGAGGCCACCACCTCCTACGGCAAAGGCACGGCCAAAGGCCCTCAGGCGCTGTTGCAGGCTTCTGCCTATGTAGAGATCTACGACGAGGTGAGAGACTGCCAGCCGGCCCTCCACCCCGACTTTGCCGCAGAGACCTCCCGCTACTGGACGGCGCCGCCAGTGGAGTTCGAGGGGCTGGACGCCCACGAGTTGGCCATGGCCGCAATTCAGCGCCGCGCTGCCGAGTGGGTAAGGCCAGGGCGGTTTCTGCTCTCCATTGGCGGGGAGCACTCCATCACTGGCCCCTTGATTGCCGCCCACCTGTCCCACTACCCAGAACTGCACGTGCTGCAGATCGATGCCCACTGCGACCTGAGAGACAGCTACGAGGGATCCCGCTACTCCCACGCTTCCGCCATGGCCCGTGTGGTGGAGCAAGTGGGCGGCCGCCTCACCCAAGTGGGGATCCGCTCCCTCTGCGCCGAAGACCGCCAGGCCATTCGCAAGCACCGCTTGCACACCTTCTTTGCCCACAGCCTGCACGGCAAGCCAGCCCAGGAGTGGATCCCCGAGGTGATCGCCACGCTGGGATCCCAGGTTTACCTGACGGTGGATGTGGACGGGTTGGATCCTGCGGTCGTGCCGGCCACGGGCACCCCTGAACCCGGCGGCTTGGGCTGGTGGGAGACCGTAGAGCTGATCCGGGCCCTGGGGCAGCAGCGGCAAATCGTCGGCGCCGATGTGGTGGAGCTGGCGGTCACCGGGGAACGGGAAACCGATCGCCGCAGCGCCTTCACCGCCGCCAAGCTGGCCTATCAGATCCTGGCAGCGGCCTTGGGCTAGGCTCCAGAAGAACTGGGCTATGGCTGGGTTCCCCCTGTTTCCACCTGGCCGCTGGAGCACCGGCTCCAATCTCGAAGTATCCAGACAAAACGAGGACTGGACTCTCTCTGTCGAGATCTTCTGCTAGCTTCCTAGGTGGCCCTAGCCATGTCTCCGCCTTCTTCCAGCTCCCTTGAAGCGTCGCCGCCCCCCGTTGACGAAGAGCTCATCCACAGCCGCATTCAGGCCATCCGCGCCCGGATCCCAGGCCATGTGGAGATCATGGCGGTGAGCAAAGGCTACAGCGTCAACCACATCCGCGCCGCCTATCGAGCCGGGATCCGCCACTTTGGCGAAAGCCGAGTGCAAGAGGCAGCCGCCAAACAGGCGCAACTGCAGGATCTGACCGATATTGTCTGGCACTTGATCGGGCATTTGCAGACCAATAAGGTAAAGCCGGCCCTCAGACAATTTGCCTGGATTGACAGCGTTGATAGCCTGCGCCTGGCCAAGCTGATCAACCAAAAAGCCTGGGAGCTGCACCTTACCCCCAAGCTCTGCTTGCAGGTGAAATTGGCCCCGGATCCCAATAAATTCGGCTGGCTCATCCCCGATCTGCTGCAAAGCCTGCCGCAACTGAACCAACTGCTACAGGTGCAAATTGTGGGCCTGATGACCATTTTGCCTTTGGGCTTGAGCTCAGAGGCAGCTCTAGAGCTGTTTCGCAAGCTGGCCGAGCTGGCGGATCACATCCAGCGCAGCGGCTACGAGCATCTGCAGTTGCACACCCTCTCCATGGGCATGTCCGACGATTACCCCCTGGCGGTGGCCGCAGGCTCCAACCTGATTCGGCTGGGGCGCGCTTTGTTCGCCGATGCCGAGCGGAAATAGCATAGATGGAGCCTCCATGAAGCCGCTGAATTGTGATTAAATTTTGTGTAAAGCCGCGCAACTCCGGAGTTGCCCTGCAGGGCACGCTCTGGGTTGGAGTTCGGCCTGAATCGGGCAAAAACAGGGCAATCCCGCCCAAAATTTACCCTGTCGGGGAAATTTTAGGGAAACTTGTAATCATTTGCGTCACTCCCGTTAACACGTGTTCAAGCTGGACAAGGAGCGCAGTAGACTCTGGCCAAAGTAGTGGCTAGACAAGTGGGATGACATCTTCACTTCTTCTGGGTAAACTCGACTCGTCGGGCCCATGGGTTTTTTAACCTGCCTCGGCAGCTTCTCGAGCAAACCCTGTCTCGGCCTTCTGAAAGACTTTAACTAAAAAAATAAAGGTTGGAGATGCCCTTTGGCTTGACTGGGCCACTCAAGATCCAATCAAGAGGCTGAATCCTGCGCTTGCCGCAAACCATGACCTGTAGTGAGGATTTGGACGATGAATGTCAATGGAATTTGGAGCAGGGTAAGAGATTTTGTGGGCCTGAATGATCCCGTGGACGGCCTGGAGGAGTACCCTGAAATGGAAGGGCAGGATGATTACCAACTGCTCTACGAGGGACGCCGTTCCCAACCGGCTCCTGAAGAGCAGGAAGCCAGTGCCCTTCCACGCGGACGTCGACAACGGGGAGCGGAAGCCGGGGAAGGGTCTGTCGGTCGAGAAGAGTCGCGGGGCCATCGGCGCAGTCAACCTCGGGATCGCTTAGCAGGGGGCAGTATGGGGAGCAACGTAATTGGATTACCGGGTGTCAACCCACCCACCAGCGAAGTGGTGGTGCTGGAGCCGCGCAGCTTTGACGAGATGGCACAAGTCATCCAGTACCTGCGGGAGCGTAAGACGGTGATCATGAACTTGACCCTGATGGATCCCGCCGAAGCACAGCGCTCGGTGGATTTTGTTGCCGGTGGCACCTACGCCATCGATGGCCACCAGGAGCGCATTGGCGAAAACATTTTTTTGTTCACCCCCAGCACGGTGACGGTCTCCACCCCCAGTAGCCAAGGGGTGCAGCCGCTGCAGCGTCCCTTGCACAGCCCTGCCCCTCTCTGGCCCAGCAGCTATGAACATTTGCAGGCGGTGGGCCAGCACTAGCCAGTATGGAGCGACCACTGCTGAGTGTGATCGGGGGGGGAGCCATGGGATCCGCCCTGCTGCGGCGTTGGGTGACTGCGGGGCTTTATCCTGCAGCTCAGGTGGCTTTGCGGGAGCCCGACCCGGACAAGGCCAAGACCCTACAGCAGGAGCTGGGCATTCGGCTGTTGGCGGATCTATCTCAGGCGGGAGAGTCTGAGATTGTATTTTTGGCCGTCAAGCCCCAGGTTTTCCCGCAGGTGGTGGCTGAGATGGGCCAGCCGTCCGCCGCGCAGTTGGTGATCTCGATTATGGCCGGGATCCCTTTGCAGCAGTTGCAGCAGGCTTTTCCCCAGCAGAGGGTGGTGCGCACCATGCCCAACACACCAGCGCTGGTGGGAGCAGGGATCACGGCTATCTGCTACGGGCCAGGAGTGACGCCTGATCAGAAGGAGCAGGTGGAAAGGTTGTTTCGGGCTGTAGGCCAGGTGGTGACGGTGGCCGAAAGCCAAATGGATGCGGTGACGGCCCTGTCGGGATCGGGGCCGGGGTATTTGGCGGTGATCCTGGAAGCGCTGATCGACGGGGGGGTGGGGGTGGGTCTGCCGCGTCCCCTCGCCACCCAACTGGCGATGCAGACCTTGGCGGGCACGGCTGCCCTTTTACAGCACGAGAAGCTCCACCCCGCCCTTCTCAAGGATCAAGTGACCAGCCCAGGGGGAACGACCATCGCCGGGATCCAAGTCCTGGAAGAGGGGGGAGTACGGGGGGCCTTGATGCAGGCGGTGCGGGCAGCCTACGAGCGCTCCCGCCAGCTACAGGGCTCCTAGGGCCTGCCACAGCGGGCGGGTGATCCAGTTCCATCCCACCTTGAGCTGGTGCTCCAGGGTAGGTAGACGCACCAGGTAGATGGCTCGTCGGGCCAAATAGCCCAGGGGGCCGCTCAGGGTGAGGCCGCCGAGGGTAGAAAGCGCCGCCGTATCCGTCCCCAAGCTGAGCATTTCCCCCAGAGAAAAGTAGCGGAACGGCAGCAGGGGCCGCTCCTGCGTGAGCAAGGCCCACAGGTTCCAAGCGCAATAGCCGGCCTGTTGAAAAGCTGCTTGGGCGGTGGCGGGCACCGGCTGGCCTTCGGCATCCACCACCGCCGCTACGTCTCCCAGGGCAAACACTTCTGGAAAGGGGGGAGTTTGCAGGGTGGGCAAAACCTGCAGCCGTCCCCGCTCACTTTTGGGCAGATCCAAGTTGGCGATCACCGCTGCCGGTCGGGTTCCGACGGTCCACAGCACCGCATCCACAAGATCCGTGGCTATCTCCTGGGCCTCCAGCCGCTGCAATTGTAGGCGGAAGGGGGGGGCGCTGTTCTCACCCAGGGCCTCGATGCCCAAAACCTTGGTTTGCAACTCCACCTGCACCCGCCGTTGGGCCAACGCCACCTGGGCCGCCTCCCGGCTGGAAGGAGCAAAGCCCGACAAAATCCGGGATCCCCCCTCAATAAGACGGATCCGTCCCCGCGATCCCAGCCGGTCTGCCAATTTGCAGGCTAGCTCCACGCCGCTTGCCCCCGCCCCGGCAATGGCCAGAGTTATCGGCTGAGCCGGATCCCGCGCCTCCAGAGTTTTCAGGTGGGCCCGCAGCCGTTGGGCATCTGCCAGGGTGCGGAAGGGAAAGGCAAACTCCGCTGCTCCCGGCACGCTCTCCAGAGGGGTTTCCCCTCCCAGCGCCAGCACCAAGGTGTCGTACTCCAGGCTTTGCCCCTCTCTCAGCAGGACGCGGCGGGCTTTCAGGTCGATGGACTGCACAGAGCCCTGGCAAAACTGCACCGACTCTGGCGGCAGCAGATCCTGGAAGCGGGGAGCCACCTCCCAGTCTTCCAGCTCGCCCGTGAGCAGCTCGTAGAGCAACGGGGCAAAGACAAAGCGCTCCTGCCGATCCACCAGCGTAATCTGTGGCGGCTCCGGCCAAGGTCGGCGGACGAGCTCCAGGGCTGTGTACAACCCGCCAAAGCCACCCCCAAGAATGCAAATACGACTCATGCTGCGAGGGTTGAAGGTAACATCAGCTTAACAAACCATCCAGCTTCCTACCCTGGGGCTCTGCCTTGCGCAGGGGAACAGCCGCTTGCGGCGGAGAGGCCGTCGCCGCATTGACTCTGCAGGGTAGGGTGCCATCCAAAAAGCCGAGGATCCCCCAAACCAGGCTGACGGTAGACACCCAGAAGAGCCACAGCCCTCCTGCCCAAGGGGGCGGCAGATCCAGAGCCATCCCCCCGATTAGCGGCCCGATAGCAAAGCCTACTGCCCAGCAGAGGGAGTTGATCGACAGATAGACCCCCCGCAGATGATCCGGGGCCAAATCTGCCACCAGCGCCGAAGCGGAGGGATTGTAGCTCACCAAGGCCAACGAGAGCACCGCCAAGGCCAAAGCCGCCATCCCCATAGCTGGCATCGCTCCCAACTGCGCTGCCAAGCTGCTGAGCCAAATCAATCCAAATCCCAGCCCCCACATCAGTGCAGATCCCTGGAGGGCACGGACGCGCGTCCAGCGATTGAGCCAACGAGCTGCCGGCAGCTGCAGCAGGGCAATGAGGGCGCCGTGCAGGGCAAACAACGTGCCAATCTGTACCTCAGGGATCCCAGCCCCCTTGCGCAAGTAAAGGGGCAAGCTGCTGCTGAGCTGGGCAATGTAGGTGGTGAAGAAAATGTTGGCCAGGGCAAACACCACCAGGGAGCGATCCCTCAGGGCAGTTTTCCAGCCGGCCCACAGGGGCTCTGCCGCCGACTGAGCTACCCGAGTTTCCCGAATGCAAAACCAGAGCAGCGCTAGAAAAATCAAGTAGGTGAGGCCGTCGATCACAAACAAGAGGCGGTAGTTCTTTGTCAGGGCTACCAGAGCGCTGGCCATGGCCACGCCGAGGCTGAGGCCCAAGTTATCCCCCAGGCGGTTGAGGGCATAGGCTTCGTTGCGCTGCTCGCGCGTGGTTAGGTCGGCTACAATTGCCTCCACTGGTGGCCAGTACAAACCTTGACCCATCCCCGCTACCAGACTGGCCAGGGCAAAACTGTAGAAACCCTGGGAGAGGGCAAACCCAAACGAGCCAGCAGCAGAAATGGCCAGCGAGAGGATCAAAGTGGAGCGGCGCCCCCAAGCGCCGTCAGCCATTGAGCCGCCGAGAATGCGGCCAAGCACGCCACTTAGAGCCATGAGGCCCAGTCCCAGCCCCACTTGAGTGGCCCTTAGCCCCACCTGGTCAACAAAAAAGAGGGGGGTGTAGAAGAGGGCAAAGCCGGTTCCGGTTTGGGAAAGCAGCCGACCGACGAAGATTAGCCAGACCTGAAAACTGAGCTGTGGCCACCAGGAAGGGATCCGCATAGGAGATGCAACGGGAGACAAGTTACCTAGCCTACGGGATCCCGCTTGTTGGCGCCAGATCCAGCTCAGCAGGCAGAACACTCGGCGGGAGCCAGCGGCTCCTCCTCCAGGGATCCAGCGGAAACCGCAATTAACTCCCCCAAATTGAGGTATTCGCTCAACAGCCGCGCCAGCCGGTACACTCGGTAGTCGAGCTGGATCAAGTTATTCTCCCTCACCTCACATCACCCCTGCATGCACCTCTTCAACGGTCTTGCAGCCCGTTCTTGAGCCAGCTGTAGACCGCCTGTCGCCTTCCTCAGTTAGGAAGTGCCAACGGCAAAGGGATCAAGCCGCGAGGCTGCTGGATCCAACTATAACAAAATTTGACAAAGCTTTAAACAACCCTTAATAGAGAAAGCGCCGCTGTCCCTGCCCCCAGCTCCTCCCTGGGGCCGCTAGGTTAGACTGCTGCTAGCTGACGGCCACTGGCGACTTGGCCGCCCCAGTGCGCCCTTCCTCTTCTTCCTCTGAAGGAACAGCCACAAACTCGATGTGGTTGAGCAGCGTCGTCACAAAGGCAAAGAGCAGAAAAGGCAGGGAGATGACCAAGATCAGCGCGATGGTGAGAAAGGCGTAGAGGGGGCTGTTCATCAAAGAGAGGGCGGCGCCCAGGCCGGCAAAAATCACGATTAGCCAAACGATGATCTGGCCGTAGATATCCCCAAAGGAGAGGGTGCAGGTAAAGCGGTAGCGGGTGTGGGTGTTCATGGCAATTCCTCAGGATAGCCTGCTTGGCTTGATCCTGACCAGGAACCAAGCCTTAGCCTCATGGGTGGATGAGTACCTTGAGATTTTAGACGAGAGAAGGGGAAATGCCTCTCTTTCCTAAGAAATGTCTCAAGGATCGGTTGAGCAAGCCGGATCCCCCGTCTCTCCGCAGACAGGATGCTATTGTCGAGATCACAGACTCTTTCGGGTAGGCAGCAGCCATGTGCATTTGTATTCACTGCTACTATGTGGATCGCTGCACCACCTATCACGCCGTGGAAGCGCAGCACCAACAGCCCCACCTCACCCTGACGCCGGATTTTGAGCCGCAAGGACCCCAGATCAACGTCAATATCCGCAACGGGGGCACCGAGATGGAGTGGGATGTGGTGGCCTGCCAGAGTTTTCGCGAGGAGCGGAACAAGTGGGCAAGGCTCCGCCCCCACGCGGTCGTTCCCAATTAAAACTAGAGTAATCTAGAGATGGCCTAGATTGCCGAGAAGGGTTCTCCGCGCCTGCAAGGCCTGAGGCGGGGGTCTGCCCTTAGTAGAGGAGTTGTTTTGTCCATTTCGAGAGACGGGAAGACGATGATGCTGACCGCAAGCCCGACAGCACCGCTGCTGGATGCTCGTCAACGAGTAAGCCAGTTTATGCGGCATCTCCAGGATGAGATCTGTGCTCGACTAGAGGCACTGGACGGCAAAGCCAAGTTTCGCGAGGACAGTTGGGAGCGTCCTGGCGGTGGCGGCGGTCGCTCGCGGGTCATTCAGCAGGGAGGGGTGTTCGAGCAAGGAGGGGTCAATTTTTCCGAGGTGTTCGGATCCCAGCTGCCCCCCTCGATCCTCAAGCAGCGTCCGGAGACAGCAGGTCATTCCTTCTACGCCACCGGCACCTCTATGGTGTTGCACCCCCGCAACCCTTATGTGCCAACAGTTCACCTCAACTACCGCTATTTTGAAGCAGGGCCGGTTTGGTGGTTTGGCGGCGGCATGGATCTCACCCCCTACTACCTGTTTGAGGAGGATGCAACCCATTTTCACCGCACCATCAAGGCGGCTTGCGACCGGCTGGATCCGGCCTACTACCCGGCTTTTAAGATCTGGTGCGACCGCTACTTCTTCTTGCCCCATCGGGGCGAGGCCCGCGGCGTTGGTGGCATTTTCTTTGATTATCAAGACGACCGGCCCGGGCTGCTCTACCGTCCTGAGGGGGAGGCAGAAGCGGATCCTGACCAGCTTGCCTCTGAGCCGCCGCCACTCCAGGCGCGGGTGGGATCCCGCAGTTGGGAACATCTTTTTGAGCTGGTGCAAGCCTGTGCCGAGGCGTTCTTGCCGGCCTATGTGCCGATTGTAGAGCGGCGGCAGGGGATGGAATGGGGGGAGCGGGAGCGACAGTTCCAGCTCTACCGGCGCGGGCGCTATGTGGAGTTCAACCTGGTCTACGACCGGGGCACGATCTTTGGGCTGCAGACCCAAGGCCGCACTGAGTCGATCCTGATGTCATTGCCGCCATTGGTGCGCTGGGAATACGGCTACGAGCCGCCGCCCGATAGCTGGGAAGCCCAGCTCTACGAAGTGCTGCGCCAGCCCCGGGAGTGGGTCTAGGCCAGCAATAGGCGTCCCTCTTCCTGAGGAGTGCAGTGTCTTCTTCTCTGCCCCTTGCCTACCGCTTGCAACCCCCCCGCCAAGGTAGGCCTGGAAAGGTGCCGGTGTTGGTGATGCTGCACGGGATCGGCAGCCACGAGGGGGATCTCCTCCAATTGGCTCCTTACTTGGATCCCCGCCTAGCGGTAATTAGCCTAAGGGCACCGCTTCCCTGGGGGGCGGGCGGCTTTGCCTGGTTTGAAATGGCTTGGACGCCGGAAGGGCTGGTGGGGGATCCGGAGCAAGCCCGCCGTAGCCGGGAGCTTTTAAGCCACTTTCTGGATCAGGGGATCCCGAGTCTGGGTTTGGATCCGGCGCAGGTGTATTTGCTGGGGTTTAGCCAGGGGGCAATTATGAGCTTATATCTGGCTCTCACCCAGCCTGAAAAGCTGGCCGGGGTGGTGGCAATCAGCGGTCGCCTTTCGCCAGAGATCCTAGCTGAGGCGGTAGAGCCCGCCCGGCTGCAGCACCTCAGTATCCTGGTGGTTCACGGCACCGCCGATGCCGTCTTGCCGGTAGCTTTTGGCCGCCAGATCCGCGACTACTTTGCCTCTTTGCCCCTAAGCTTGACCTACCGCGAGTACGCAATGGGCCACGAGGTTTCCCCAGAAAGTTTGCGGGATATCCAAGGGTGGTTGCAAAGTCAGTTGGACAAAAAATGAAC
>NZ_JANSJA010000120.1:0-989 GCF_047462335.1 Synechococcus sp. H60.1 | reverse complement strand
CCCTCCAACAGCGCATCGAAGCCGAAATCCTGCGCCTGCAAAGCGCGGATCCCAGGGAAAGTCCGAAGCCCTAATCTCTCCCCATTGAGGCAGGCCGGGCAAGGTGGATGTGACTGGAGGCAGGAGATAACGATAGGCTGGATGCGAAAGTCGGTGTTCAGCCAGTCGAGCAGGGGAGAAAGATGAACGAGCCTATGTCGCCGTCAGTACGGGCGGCTGTCGAGCGGATGAAGTCTCGCTTACGCATGACTCGCCGTTTCGGGTTCTGGTTTCAGGCGGTTTTGGGAGCAACGGCCCTGTTGCTCTGGCTGGGGTTTTTAATCGGCCAAAATACCGTCTACCGGGATGACTCGCTGGGGGCTGTGATCGCCTTTTGGTTCACTCTGTTCACACTTCTAACCCTAGGGGCGGGCCTATTCTTCAACTGGCGCTACCTGCTCCATGCCGAGCGCCGCTCAGCCTCTGCCGATGCCTTGAGCCAGTTGGATCTGCCTAGGCAGTTGCAGTTGGTCACCTACGTCAGCCTAATCGGGGCTTTCCTTGCCCTCATCGGCATGGAGGCGCAGGTGGGCGAGCTGTTGGCGCGTATGTTTGCCCGCACCCAGGCTAACCAGGTAACAGGGGTGCTGCTGCTGGCTGCCAACGTCAACGTGACGTTTGCCCACTTTGTTTGCTTGGCAGGGGTACTCTGGATTACCGGCGTCCTCGACCGCGAGCCTTAACCCCTGAGCCGCACCGCCACCGGCGACCGACCCCAAATCCCCCAGCAAGGGAGAAGTTAGAGGTCGCCGCAACTTAATTGCCACTTGGTTGTTTAAGGATCAGGATAGAGGAACGGTGCCCCAGCCTGAGTGAGATCTCCATGACGACTAGAGAGCCCCTCAACCAGAGGAAGAGGGGCAGCGGAAAGCAGCGGAGAAATCTGTTCTAAAGACTTCACTTGAAGCCCACTGCCGCCTGCCAGACAAAAGCCAGCAAAAAGAACAAAA
>NZ_JANSJA010000119.1:9043-11048 GCF_047462335.1 Synechococcus sp. H60.1 | reverse complement strand
GCGGAGTTGTCTCGATGGGCCAGGAGATTGCCTCCTTCAGCTTTGGCGCAGAGGACTTTGCCGAGTTCAAAGCTCGGCTGCAGCAGGAGACAGATCTGCTGGACCGCTGGCTGGCCGCCGCGCCGGGGCTGGATCCCGCCTGTCGACCTTTTGCCCAGGGATCCCTGGTGGGTGGGTTTGAGCTGGAAGCTTGGCTAGTCACCCCCCAGGGAGAGCCGGCCCCGATCAACTCCGCCTACCTGGAGGCCGTCAACAACCCGCTGGTGGTGCCGGAACTGGCCCGCTTCAACATCGAGATCAACGGCCGGCCTCAGGTCTTGGTCGGTTCGGCTCTGCGGCAGTTGCACCAAGAGCTGGCGCAGACCTGGGCTCACTGCTGCCGAGTGGCCGAGCAACTGCAGGCGGGGCTGATGATGATTGGCATTTTGCCCACGCTGCAGCAGCAGCAGCTCACTTTGGAAATGATCTCGCCTCGCAAGCGCTACCTGGCCCTCAACGAGCAGATCCTAAACCTGCACCGGCGCGAGCAACCCTCAGGGATCCCGCCCCTGGGGCTGGCGATCGCAGGGCCTGCCGCCCGGCTACGCGTCACCCACCCCAATGTCATGCTGGAGGCAGCCACCACCTCTTTTCAAATCCATCTGCAGGTGTCGCCCCACCAGGCAGCCCGCTACTTCAACGCTTCCCTGCTCGTATCGGCCCCCTTGGTAGCCCTGGCAGCCAATTCTCCCTATCTGTTTGGGCACGACCTGTGGGCGGAAACCCGCATCCCGGTGTTTGAGCAGGCGTTGGATGGCCCACCCCCCCTCGCCCCCACCCACCAAGCTCGCGTTACCTTCGGGCAAGGCTATGTCCAGGAATCCCTAATGGAGCTGTTTTGGGAAAATCTGCACCGCTACCCAGTGGTGTTGCCGCAAAGGCTAGCTGCTGCTCCCTCAGAGCTGGCCCATCTGCGCCTGCACAACGGCACCATCTGGCGCTGGAACCGCCCCCTCATCGGCTTGGATCCCATTCCCCACCTGCGCATCGAACAGCGGGTGGCTGCAGCAGGCCCCACCCTGCCGGACATGATTGCCAATGCGGCCTTCTACTTTGGCCTGGTGCAAGCTCTGGGATCCCGACCTCTTCCCCCGGAGCAGGAGCTGAGCTTCGCCCAGTGCCGCGCCAATTTTTATACGGCCGCCCGCTTCGGCCTCGAGGCCCCCATCACCTGGCTCAACGGTTGGCAGGGATCCCTGCGCCAATTGTTGTTGCAAGAGCTGCTCCCGCAAGCAGAGGCGGGCTTGGCGCAACTGGACTTGGCGCCCCAGGACATCCAGGAGTACCTGGGCATTCTCCGCGGCCGTGTCGAGTCGGGGCAGAATGGGGCCACCTGGCAGCGCCGCTACGTGGCTCGGCATGGTAAAGATATGCAACAATTGACCTGTGCCTACTGGGAACGGCAGCGGCAAGGTCAGCCGGTACACACCTGGGATCTCGGCTAGGGAAGCCGTCTCCCCATAGTTGCCGGCAGGGGGGATAAGTCACCGCTTGGGCATGCCTGCATCGGAAGGGATGCTTTCTCAAAGGTCAGGGCGACGACCTAAGCCACAAGCACGACAGCCAGTTGTTTACCTCCAGCTAAGGATGAGACAGTTCGCTACCCCAATCTCCATCTCCCCTCTCCCGTTGGGAGAGGGGCTGGGGGTGAGGGCCTATTTCCCGGATCCCCTCTGCCCTTGAGCAGCCAAAAGGTTTGCGTTGAGGTGCTTGTCCAAAAAACCGTATGCTCACTGTTCTCGATCACCTGCCGGAGCAACTCCTAGATTTAGAAGCCCATCAACTCTACGACCGATTGGGCGGGCCAACCCTCATCCATCTGGCGGGACGACGGGATCCCCCTCTGTTTGTTTCCGTCCTGCTGCACGGCAACGAGGTCACCGGTTGGCAGGCGGTGCGACAGCTTCTGCGCCGCTACGTCCAGCGGGAACTGCCCCGTTCCCTGTCCCTTTTCATCGGCAATGTG
>NZ_JANSJA010000119.1:1652-8943 GCF_047462335.1 Synechococcus sp. H60.1 | reverse complement strand
GAAGGGGTACAGAGTATGGCCTTTGGGCGCTTCTGCCCGGCGGTGACCCTGGAATGTGGCAAGCCGGATCAGCCCCACGGCACCCAACATGCCTACGAATTTCTGGAAGCCTGCCTGCACCTGTCGGCGCTACCGCAACGCCCCGTCCTGCGACAGGATATTGATCTATTTCACAGCGTCGCCATCGTCAAGATCCCGGAGGAGGTGAGCTTCAGCTTTGGGGAAGCGGGGGAAGAGCCCAAGGGATCCCAGCCGCACCTGCGCTTTCTCCCCGATTTGGATCTCCTCAACTTTCGGGAGCTCCCTCCCCACACCCGCATCGGCTGGACAAACAACGGCTTCCACCTGGAGGTCCAAGACGAGCAGGGCCAAGATGTGGCGGATCGCTTCTTCTACGCCCAAGATGGCGAAATTCGCACCCGCGTGCCCCTTGTGCCGGGCATGCTCACCCTCAACAGCCGCATCATCCGCCAAGATTGCCTCTGTTACCTGATGGAGCGCTACCCTCTAGCTGGCTAAACTTCCGCGCTACTTCTGGGCGTAGTCTACATGGCGCAATGACGGACTTTCTCGCCCAGCTCGATTGGCCCATCCCCGCAAGAGGCAACAAGGCAAGCTCTTGTCCAGAACCCGGGCTTGCTGCAGAATGGGCTAGGAACGGCGAAGCAGCCACTCTCCGGCTGTGTGAAGATCCTGGGTTACCCGTCCGTTGAAGCAGCAACTCTGAGAAATCATCCAGGGATCCTGTCCTGCTGGCGTGAGCGGAGGTCTTTGCCCCAGTCCGTCAGGGCTTAGCGGGAGAGGGTATGCCTGGGGTTATTCTGGGTATAGCCGTTCTTCCGGAGTTGTGCCGCGCCCAAAGCGGGATCCAAACCCCAAAAAGCTTCGCTCTTCGGGATCCCAGCAGGTGCCAGCCCTGGAAGCTCTTGTTTTTTCCATTTACTCCATTTACGAGAGGGGGATGAAACTATGGATATGGATCTCCGTCCGCTGATCGTCCTGGCACCTATTGTTTTGGTGGTTGGCTGGGCAGCCTACAACATCATCAAGGCTGCCATCAAGGGGGAAGCCAAGCTCTTCGGCGAAAGGGGCAACAACCCCTTTGGCAAAGGCGGGAGCTGAAGGTGGGATTCGGTTGCAGCCGATAGGCTCTGTATGTCGGACAAAAATCTCCAGGGTGCAATGCCCCCTTCCGGCCTGGGCAGCGGAAAGTCGGCGGACGTCGTTGTCGTTGGCGCCGGGGTGGCTGGCCTAGCCTGTGCACGGCAACTGCGGCGGGCGGGGCTGGAGGTCTTGGTGCTGGAGAAATCGGTGGGTTTGGGTGGGCGCATGGCCACCCGGCGGGTTGAGCATGCCGGACAAACAGTGCCTGTAGATCACGGGGTTCAATATCTGACCCCCGATTCCGACAGCTTTTATCGCTGGGTGAAGGAGCTGCTGGGCCTGGGGCTGCTGAGGGAATGGACGCGCTCGTTGCACCTGCTGGATCGAGAGGGGCTGCGCCCAGAGGACTCCAATGCTGAGAAACCCCGCTACATCTGCCCCCAGGGCATGACGATGCTGGCCAAACAGCTAGCCACTTCCTTGTCCATCCACACCCAAACGCGTGTGGTTGGCCTCAGGCCGCTGGCAACCACCTGGCAATTACAGGCCGAAAACGGCCAGTGCTACGAGGCCGCGGCAGTGGTGATGGCAATCCCGGCTCCCCAGTTGTTGCCTTTGCTGCAAGAGGGGATTCCTCCTGCCAACAACCTGCTATCTCTGCTGGGATCCGCCGCCTACCAGCCCTGCATTGCCGTTTTGGCCGGCTATTCAGAGAGCACGCCGCTGCCGCCTTGGAAGGGGATCAAGTGTTTGCAGGATCCGATGCTGGCCTGGCTGGCCCTGGACAGCAGCAAGCGCCCGCAGCCCTTGCCGCCGCTGGTGGTCTTTCACGGGGGGGCGGAGTGGTCGTCGCTATATCTGGATGCTGGCCCCGCCGAGCTGGAAAAAGCTGGTCGAGAACTGCTGGCCCACGCCGCCAAACGCCTGGATCCCTGGCTGGCCTCGCCGCAATGGATGCAGGTGCATCGCTGGCGCTACGCTTTTCCCGTGGAAACGATAGGTTTGGCCAGCCTGGGCACCCACGTCCCTGCCAGTGCCGGCAGGGGGTTGCCGTTGGTCTGCGCCGGCGATTGGTGTGCCGGAGAGCGAGTAGAAGGTGCTTGGCTCTCCGGCCAGGATGCTGCTAAAACCTTGCTGGCAATGCTGGGGATCCCTGCGCAGGCCCGCTAACGGCGCCATGTTTCGGCGTGATTTGGAGTAGCTATATCAAGCTGGGGCTGAAGATGGCGGCGGGATCAAACTGCTGCTTCAGCTTGCGCATCAGGGTTGCTGTCGGGCCGAAATCGTGGGCCAGAGCTGTCTTCAGGGCTGCCGGTGCCTCCAGCAGCAGGAGAAACCCGCCTACCGACTTGAGGTAGCGCTGTAACTGTAGCAGGGATCCCACCTCAGGCTGGGGGATCCAAGCCCGCCCCAGGCCGCAGCCGCGATGCAGTTGCACCTGAGCTTTAGGAAAGAGGGACTGAAACTGCTCTAAAATGGCCAGGCTCCGGCTGGGCAAGCAGCCGAACTTGGCCAGAACCATTCCTGAAGCGGGTGGGGGCATGGACAAAGCCCCAGGGCCCGCCTCTTGCCAAGCCAACTCCCCCGCAGCCAGCCGCCGCACCTGGGCCATTTGCTGGGCAATTGCCCGCCCCGAGCCGTGGAAGCTGAGCCAAAGCTGTGGCCCTTCTGCCCTCAGCCAGAGATCCATCCCCACTGGGCTCACCGGCGCACTCAGCACCTGCCGAGCCAGGGCCTCCACGTCCGCTAGGGATCCCCTGGCCAGCAAAGTTGTCTGGGCCGCCGGCAGGGGATAGAGCCGCAGGCTGACTTGGGTCAGGATCCCCAAGCTGCCCAGGGATCCGGCGAACAGTCTTGTCAAGTTATAGCCGGCCACATTCTTGACCACCCGCCCGCCCGCTTTGGCCACCTCCCCGTCCGCCCGCACCCAAGTAATGCCCAGCACTAGGTCGCCAATGCTACCGTAACGCCAGCGCAGCGAGCCCGTATCGGCAGTGGCGATAATGCCGCCCACTGTGGCCCAGTCAGGGTAAAGGGGATCCACCGGCCACCATTGCCCCCGCTCGGCCAAGATGGCCTGTAGCTCCGCCAGGGTCATACCGGCCTCTACGGTCGCCGTTAGGTCAGCAGCTGCATGGTCGATCAAGCGGCACAGCCCACGGGTACTGAGGATAAGATCCACTGTCTCCAAGCGAGGAGCCCATCCCCACTTGCTCCCCTGCCCAAGCGGCAGCACCTTCTGCCCGCGGCACTCTTTTAGGAGCTGCACCAATTCTGGAACCGTCGAGGGAGTTTGGATGGGAATAGGAGCAGCCTGGCTGGAGAGAAAATCTGTCAGCGGCGGAGAAAAGGTCATCGAGAAGAACTGAGCTTAGAACGCACCAAAAGGTAAGCAAAACCTGAACCCCCACGTATCGGGATCAACTTGCCTGATTTCAGTGTAGGTGGCAAGCTCCTCCCCTGGTCAGTATAGCCGCGGCTCCCTCTGGGTAGCCGATGAAGCTCGCGATAGAGGCAGCTTCCAAAGTCCCTTCCCCGGGGACGAAGGGTTGGGGAGGGATCGCCTCAGCGGCACAGATCGATCTCAGGCAAGCTGGCAGCCGCTCAAACAAAATCCGTCAAATCTGTCTTCAATCAAACCAATTAAAGCTTAAGCCGATGACGCGAGGATGCTTGAAAAAAACAGAGTAACAAGATGATGATTGTCCCTTTTTAGACAAAGGCAAAATCTCGATAAGTTGTAAGAGTCGCAACCTAGGGCTGAAAATTACCTTCAATAGCAAGCTAAGAGCTTAACTTGTTCCTGAAGTCTCAGTCCATAAACCAACATAAATTAGTTGGATGGTAAGTTTAAATAGTGAATAGATGTAAAGATTTATGTCAAGATCCAAAACTTCTTTGCTCGACATGGTACTCTGAATTATAAGGTTAAAGTTAGGTTAAAACCATCAGCTACCTAGAGTCAAAACTACCTCTGAGTATTTTGTCTGGTTTTGGCTAAAGGCTCCTGGCCGCGATACTATTTAAAACTTTTTTTGACTGTAACTTTAAGGTTCAGTTGTCCTCTGACATGGTGGAAGATTTGCCCTCTCCATCGGGATCCCTGGAACAGTTGTTTGGCCGGATGCCGCCCTTGGTCGGGCTTGACAGCTCCCTTGCCGAGCTTCTCTCCCTGCTGGCGCAAAAGAATGGCTCCTGGCCCTACGCCTTGGTGGTGGACGCAGGCCGAGTGGTGGGCATTTTGACACCTGTGGACGTGTTGCAGTGGGTGGCCAGCGACCGCTCTTGGCAGGGATCCACCCTGGCTGAGGTGATGACCACCCCGGTCGTGACCTTGGCCGTCGGCAACTACCGCGATCCCCTGGCATTGTTGGAGCTGATGCGGGCCCACGGGATCCGCCACTTGCCGGTGGTGGACGAAGCGGGATCCCTGTTGGGGGTGGTGAACCAAGATGAGGTGTGCTGGCGGCTAACCTTAGGCCCGCCGCCTTCAGCAGCGGTCTGGAGGGAGCCGTCAACGGAGAAACTGGATCTACCAGATCTACAAACCACCCTGAATTTGCGCGTTGCCATCGAACGCGCCATTCCTCTGGGCATTGCCGCCGTCAATTCACAAGGCAGACAGATCTACGTCAACGAGACCTTTGCCACGATGGTGGGCTGGCCCAAGGAGGAGCTCATCGGGAAGGATCCCCCTTTTGTCTATTGGCCCCCGGAAGAGATGGGCAAGATCACCGCTGCCTTTGCCCAGGGGCGGCCCCCGCAGGGATGGGAGCTGACCTTCAGGCGCCGCAGCGGGGAACGGTTTCCGGTGCGGATTTTGGAGGCTCCCTGGCTAGATGCCCAGGGAAAGGTAATCGGCATGATCGTCAGCGTACAGGATTTGACCCCGGAAAAAGAGTTGCAAAACCAACAGCAACAACTTCAGCACTCTCTGCAGTATCAGCAAGATCTGTTTCAAAGTCTCTTCGAGCAAGCCCCGGTGGGCATGGCGGTCACGGATGCGGCGGGGCACTTGCTAAAGGTGAACCAGAGCTTTTGCCAGCTCACCGGCTACACCGAGGCCGAGCTCTTGAGCATGAATTACGCCGACATAACGCATCCTGAGGATCTGCGGCAGGAGGCAATCTATGTCGAAGAAATACGAGCGGGCCGCCGCCGCGGCTACCGGATGGAAAAACGCTACATCCGCAAAAGTGGCGAGATCCGGTGGGTGGATCTCTCGTCTTTTGTGGCGGAGACTCCCGAGAAACAGATTTACGGCGTTGTCTCAATTGTCGATATCAGCGAGCGCAAGCAGGCCCAGGAGCAGGTTCAATTGCAGCTCCACCAAGCCCGGCTGCTCAGCCACATCGTCCAAGGGATCCGGCAATCGTTGCAGGTGGAGTCCATCCTCAGTTTTGCTGTAGAGGAAGTTCGCCGTTTGTTGGATGTAGAGCGGGTGGTGATCTACCGCTTTTTCCCCGATTGGGTGGGCGAGATCGCCATGGAATCGGTTAGCCGGCCAGAGTTGAGCCTGCTGGGCCTGGTTATCGAAGATCGTTGTTTCGTAACCCAGTGGCACCAAGCCTATCAGCAGGGCCGCATTTCCGCCATTGAAGATATCGACACTGCCCCCATCCAGCCCTGCCACCGGGAGCTGCTGGCCAGCTTAGGGGTGCGGGCCAACTTGGTGGTGCCCATCTTGCAGTCGGCTGGCCCTGACGGCACAGACGGCGGGCTGGCCCGCCTCTGGGGGCTGTTGATTGCCCACCAGTGCAGCGCCCCCAAAAAATGGGATCCCTGGATGCCGGATTTTTTGCGACAAATTGCCGATCAACTGGGGCTGGCGCTGCAACAGGCGGAGCTGTTTGAGCAACTGCAAGCTGCCAATGCCGAGCTGCGCTACCAGGTGGAGGTGCGCAATGCCGAGCTGGCCCAGCGGGTAAGGTACGAGCAAATGCTGCGGCTCATTGGCGACAAGGTGCGCTCCAGCCTGGACGAACAGGAGATCTTGGCCACCGTGGTGCGGGAGCTGACCCAGGCTTTCCAACTGGGCGCCTGCGGTGTGGCCCTCATCCATCCGGAAACCCAGACCTACACGCTGGTCTACGAAGCGGCGGGATCCCTGCCCCCTATAGGCCAAGTTACCCTGCCCTTGGATCCCGTTCTTTTGCGCCAGCTTCGCCAAGGCCAGACCCTCTACTTCAGCACGGATCACCCGCTGCGGGGGCGCTGCACCTTCCTCGCCTGCCCCCTGTTTGTGGAAACGGGCTCGTTGCTGGGCTTTCTCAAGTTAGTCCGCTTGCCCCAGGAAGGGTTTATTGAAGCCGAGATCCACTTTGCCGAGCAGGTGGCCACCCAGTGCAGCATCGCCATTCGCCAGGCCCGCCTCTACCAAGAAACCCAGGCCCAGCTCCGGCAACTGCAGCGGCTCAACGAGCTCAAAGAAGAGTTTCTCAGCATGGTCTCCCACGAGCTGCGCACGCCTCTGACCAACATGAAAATGGCTTTGAAAATGTTGGAGGTGCGCGGTCTTTCCGAGGCGCAGATCCCCTATTTCCACATCCTCAAACAGGAGTGGCAAAAAGAGCTGGACTTGGTCAACGACCTGCTGGACCTGCAGCGGCTAGAGGCCGGCAGCCGCAGTCTGGAGATTGCCCGCTTCGAGGTGCGAGAGTGGCTGGAAAAGCTGGTGCCGCCCTTTGCTCTGCGCTTTCAGGAGCGCCGGCTCACTTTTGTCTCCCGCATTCCCTCTGAACCCATCCTGTTCAGCACCGATGTGGGGCTGCTCACCCGCATCCTCAGCGAGTTGCTGGCCAATGCTGCCAAATACACCCCTGCTGGCCAGCAGGTTTACCTGGAAGTGGCGGGCGATTCTTCGGGTCTCCATTTGCAGGTAATCAACACCGGCGTCGAGATCCCAGCGGAGCACCTGCCCCGCATTTTCGAGAAGTTCCACCGCATTCCGCAACTGGACTACGCCCACCAGGGGGGCACCGGCTTGGGCCTGCCGCTGGTGAAAAAGGCGGTGGAGCTGCTGCAAGGGATCCTGCGGGTGGAAAGCGGCGAGAACCGCACCCTGTTTGCAGTCAGCCTGCCGGATTTGGGCAGTTCTGCTCTCACCCCCAGCCCCTCTCCCTGAGGGACTCCCTCACCCCCAGCCCCTCTCCCTGAGGGACTCCCTCACCCCCAGCCCCTCTCCCTG
>NZ_JANSJA010000119.1:0-1552 GCF_047462335.1 Synechococcus sp. H60.1 | reverse complement strand
CTCACCCCCAGCCCCTCTCCCTGAGGGACTCCCTCACCCCCAGCCCCTCTCCCTGAGGAACACCCTCACCCCCAGCCCCTCTCCCTGAGGGAGAGGGGAGCTAGATAACCCTGGGCAGTGTTGTTGGTCAAACAGCCGGCACTTGGGTAGGCTAGCCGTTGGCTAAGGACTCCGTCCCGCTGACGCGAGCGGCGGGATTGAGTTCTTTTGCCGGAGAAGGGGGAGAGGAGAGCAGTTGCTGCTCCACCAGGTGGGCAAACTCCCGCTCGAAGGTCACCAGGGCGCGGTTGGTTTTGCCCCCCAGGTAAAGCCCTGCTTCCGTCTCCAGAGCCCAAACTTGGCTGTAGCTGAAATAGCTCATCACCACCCCCAGCATCAGCAGCCCAAAGCCAAGATAGACAAGAGGGATCCCTGGATCCGATTTCATTTGCAGGCCGGTGGCGCCGATAACCTCATCTAGGTGCAGGGTAAGGGGGTTGGGAAAGCGCTGCGGAGCCACTTCGTCGAGGGCCAGGCTCATGCCCTGGCGCAGGGATCCTACCCACTGGCCCTGGGTGTCGTAGAGCAGGGCCGTCCCCTGCAAATCTGGCAACAACAGCGTCAAGCCCTCGCTGAGATCCGGTCGGGTGGGCACAAAAGCGCCCCAGAGCTTGCTGCCCGCCTGGGTGGGCACCGGCACCACTGGAATTTGGAAGGAGGGGCTGTTGTTGAGGCGGATGCGGATGCTGTCGATGCCCCAGTCGGCTTGGTAGAGGGTCACGCCGCGGTAGGAGAGGGGATGGTTGACAGAGATGGTCTGGCGCTTGACCTCCTGTCCCCCATCCAGAATCGAGAGATCTGAGTAAAACTGCTTTACCCGTCCGTCGGGAGCATAGTCGATCCAGAAGCGGTTAACCCGAATTTGCCAGGTGGGCAGATGAGCCAGATCCCCTGCCCCGGTTACATGTTCAATGGCAGCAACCCCACCGCTGGGGATCAGCTCCTGGGCCTTAAAGCCCCCGAGGCTGCCCCAGATGGCTCCCAACAGGATCAGCAGCAGGCTGACGTGCACCAAGATGGGGCCGAACCGCCCGATTAGCCCCTTGCGGGCGTAGAGCCGGGATCCCTCCTCAAACACCGCATAACCCCGTTGTCGCAGCCGCTGCGGCAGTCCCTCTAGGGAGTGTTGGGGCAGATAGACCCAAAAGGGCAGCCGCTGGAAGGAGGAAGGACGGGTGAGGTAGCTCCAGCGACGGGCCACCTTGAGCATCGGCCACTGGCGCGTGAAAGAACAGGCGGCCAGGCTGCTGCCAAACAGGATCAACAGGGCCAGAAACCAAGGGGTGCGATAGACGTGATCCAACCCCAGCTTGAGGATCAGCCGCCAGGTGAGAAAGCCAAACAGGGCCGGATGCTCAGGATAGTGAGCCTGGTAGAAGGCCACCGTTTCCTCTTGCTCGATCACCGTGCCCAGGGCGCTCAAAAGGGCAATCGCCAAGAGAAGGCCAATGGCTAGGCGCAGATCCGCCAGCAGCGGCAGCAGCTCATGGCGAAAATACCGCCGCAACAGCGG
>NZ_JANSJA010000118.1:7094-11235 GCF_047462335.1 Synechococcus sp. H60.1 | reverse complement strand
CTCGTGAGTCTTGGATGCTTCAGCTCTACTTCAGAGACCCGGTACACGGGATCCACGGAGCAACTGGGGCAGAGGAAGAGACAAAAATCTCACCGTAAAGCGGATGGGGAAACCCCACCCGCCTGCGCGGTGGGGTAGTTCATGCGAAAAGTCAAGGGAAATCCGCTCGCCCGTGGGGGGATCAGCATGAGCGTCAGGAGGAAGCCGCCGTCTCAACCTGCTGTACCTGCAACGAAGCAATCGGAAAATGCCGCTCCAACAAAGCCGGGATCCCTTGCGGAGAAACGCCGCTGTAGCGAGCCTTGTCGGGCAGGAACACCACGTTCGGCCCCCGTTTGCAGTCCTTCATGCAGCCCACTCCCTGCACGCGGATGCCCCCATAGGCTGCTAGGTGAGCCTGCAGAGCCTGCATCACCTCCAGCGCCCCCCGCCGACAGCAGTCAGACTTCTGGCAGACCAAGACGACCCCTTTTCTCTTTTCCTCCGATTCTGGAGCAGCTTTTGGGGGAGATGTGGCTGGGATCCCTGCCTGGACAGGAACCACGCGGTAGAGCACCCATTTCTCTCGCCCCTTCAGCAAATTCACTTCCCGCTCCCCCGCAATCTGCACCCTATCCCCTGGCTTGAGGCTGCGGTAGAGCTCAGAGCGCAGCGGCTTGGGGATCTTGCCGGCAAACACTTCCGCTCCGGCCTGCCAGCGCAAATACTTGAGCTTGCCATCCTTATCGGGAAGAAATCCCAGGAACTGACCTTCTGACTCGAACGGGATCCTTTGCTTAGCCAACTTGCTCATCTTGTCCCCCAGGCTCGGTGTTGAGCTGCCAACACGTCTCTAGGCTGTCCAATAACTCCTGCCGCCGCGCTGTGTATTGGCGGATCACGCTGCGCACCTGCAACAGGGCCAGAGGCGTGTCCACCTGCACCTGCAAATGGCCATCTCCCGTACAAACTGCCGGGATCCCCAACTCCAGCAGCCGCCGCCCAATGCGCCAGCGTTCCCCTAAGGGGATCTGCAAACAATAGCTGCCCTCAAAAGATACAGGGTTCATGGCTAGGAGCAAAACCTCGGCAAATAAATCTAAACCCAATCGGGCAGTAATGATATAAATTTTCAACAAATGCTTACAAAAATAAGCCCTCAGGTTTAAGGACAGGTCACCTGGCCGGCGAACCTGCCCCAGATCCTGACTAGGCTCTGCGGTCCATTAAGCCAAACACTAGGCTGTCGTTGGCCAGGAAGTGGTTGAGGTGGAAGGCCCGGTCTTCCGTCTTGAGCAGAATCTGCTCGTAGAGGTAGCGGGTGGCGCGATCCCCTAGGCTTTCCGCTTGGGCGGCTTGGCGCCGCAGCAAATCGATGATGGCCTGCTCTGCCGCCAGGTCATTTTGCAACATTTGCCGCGCCTCAAAAGCGCCATCCGGCTCAGGGGTAAAGCAGCAGAGGCGGGCCAAGGTGGCGAAGGTGGCTACCGGCACACTCCCCAAACCTTCGAGGCGCTCTCCCAGGTCGTGGACATGTTCCCTCACCTGCTCGTAATGATCCTTGAACAATTGGTGTAGCGGGTAGAACTCGGTGCCCTCTACTACGAAGTGATGCTTCTGGTACTGCAAGTACAGCCCTTGGAAGCTGGCCAGAAGGGCGTTCATCCCCTCGCAGATCGGCTGGGTCACCTCCAGGCCGAGGGAGACAGGGTTGTTGCGCACGCTGTTGAAGGACTGGCGCAAGGTTGAGGTTTCAGACATAGGGCAAGGTTCTCCGAAGCAAGAGAGCTAATTATCCAGCCTACTCGAGTGGACAGATCCAGGGTTTCTTGGGGCTATCCTCACCCCAGCATAGTCTAACTCAACAGTTCTTGTGAATAGCTCTCAACAAAGTGCTTGTTGCAGCAGAACCAGTGGGCTGGTCAGAGAGTAGCCGCATCTTCCCGATTTACACTGGACTGGGAGCGTTAGCCCAGTTGATCCCGTACCTGGAGATGGAGCATGTCGCAAACGGAGCCAGAAAGCCACTCCTGGATAGAAAAACTGATTCGCCTAACCCATCAAACAGTTGCGCGGGCTGGGGGGAAACCGCAGGAACCTTGGGATTGGGCCAGCCACCTGTTCAAAGAGAGCCTGCTGGAAGCAGAGGCAGAAATGGGCCACTGTAATGTCCTGGTGATTGGCAAAAGTGGGGTGGGCAAAAGCACCTTGGTCAACGCGGTGTTTAAAGATGAGCTGGCCCGCACTGGTGTTGGCAGCCCTGTTACCCGCCACATTCGCCAATATTCTAAGCAAGGCTGCCCAATCACCATCTACGATACACCTGGCATGGAATTGGCGGGAGACCAGAATATCCAGATCCGCCTCGAGGTGTCCCAACTGATCGACGAGCTGCGCCTCAAGGATCCCGAACATCACATTCACATTGTTTGGTATTGCATCCACCACGAACTGAAGCGGCTGGAGGAAACCGAGCGTGAGTGGCTGAGAGAGTTAGAACTCAAAGATGTACCGGTCATCTTAGTCTTGACCCAATGCCTGGAATATCCCAATCCCGAAGAGAGCGAGTTTTTTCAGTACTTGCAGCGCCAAAATCTCCCTGTTCGCTACATTGTTCCTCTTTTGGCTAAGGACAAGGTCATTAACCGGCAACTCACCATCCCCGCCCACGGGCTAGAGCACCTAATCGGCTGCACCTCGGAGCTGCTGCCAGAGGTAGCCCGCCTTGCCTTTATCCGCCAGCAATTGCTGCGGGTGGATCTCAAGGCCGATGCTGCTTTTAAGTATGTATCGGGCTATGTGGCCAGCGCAGCGTTCATCGGCGCCGCACCTCTTCCTTTTGCCGATGCCCCTCTACTGGCAGCAGCACAAGTGGGCATGATTGCCAATATCAGCTTTATCTTTGGCTATAAGGCCTCCCCTTCTTTTTACTACTCTTTGATGGCGGCTTTGGCGGGAATTGGGGGCGCAGTAGTCACTGGGCGGGCCATTGTCTCAAACCTGCTGAAGTTGATCCCCGGCGTGGGATCCCTGGCAGGCGGCATCATCCAGTCCACCACAGCGGCTACCCTGACCCTTTCCCTTGGCCTGGCCTATATCGAGCTGATGAAGGCCATCGCCCGCGCCGAAATCCAAGGGATCCAGCTATCCCAGGCCCAGATGCAGGAGATCTTTGTGCGCGAGTACCGAGAATATGCTGCTTCGGGACACAAAACTCTCAAAAACTGGGATTGGGAAAAATGACTTTTTATCCCAGCTTTTGCGTAGACATTGGATCTAATTCTGGAGCAGGGGAAGCTCGTGCGCTCTCGAACCCAAAGGAGCCATTGACTAGGTACAAGGGGCGGCCTTTCACTTCTTCAAAAATGCGGCCCAGATACTCTCCAATCACGCCCAGGCTAATCAACTGGATCCCGCCCAAAAACAAGGTCATCACCGCCAAAGAGGCGTAGCCGGGCACATCGGAGCCAAACAGCAAAGTACGAATGACGAGGAAAAGGCCATACAGCAGAGCCGCCAGCGAGATCGCCAAGCCCAGATAGCTCCACACCCGCAAGGGCCAAGAGCTAAAAGAGGTGATGCCTTCTATGGCTAGGTTCCACAGCCGCCAGTAGTTCCACTGGGTTTTGCCGCGAAAACGGGGGGCGCGGTCGTAAAAAATGGCCACCTGCCGGTAGCCTACCCAGGCAAAGATCCCTTTCATAAAGCGAGTGCGCTCCCGCAGTTGCTTGATGGCGTCTACCACCTGCCGATCCAACAGCCGAAAATCTCCTGTATTGCGCGGGATCCGCACCTGGCTGAGCTGGTCAATGACCCAATAAAACCCATTGGCGGTGAAGCGTTTTAGCCAGCTTTCCCCTTGGCGGCTGCGGCGCACAGCGTACACCACCTGGTAGCCCTGCCGCCACTGCTGCAGCATTTCCGGGATCAACTCTGGGGGATCCTGCAGGTCGGCATCGATGGGAACAACGGCTCTGCCAGAGGCATAATCCAGACCCGCTGTGAGGGCAATCTCTTTGCCAAAACAGCGGGAGAGGTTCACCACCTTGATGCGGGGATCCTGGCGATGGAAGGCAATAAGCTTTTCCAGCGTGTCGTCCTGGCTGCCGTCGTTGACACAGATGATCTCGTAGGGGATCCCTAGAGGATCCAAGGTAAGTCG
>NZ_JANSJA010000118.1:0-6994 GCF_047462335.1 Synechococcus sp. H60.1 | reverse complement strand
TTGCCGACATCTCTGCCACAATCGAGCGCAGCTCGTCCTCCGAGATGCGATAGACCTCGTTACAGAACTGGCAAACCGCCTCTGCTCCCTTATCAGTACGGATCATGTCGATGAGCTCGTCCCGCCCCAACATACGCAACGCCCCCTTCACCCGGTCGGAGTTGCACTGGCAATAGAAGCGGATGGTGCGCACCTCCGGCGTGATCTTCAGATCCAGGTCGCCCAGACAAATTTGCAACAGCTCCAGCAAACCGCCGCCGTAGGCCAGCATTGGACTGAATTCCTCTACTTTGGCCAAACGGGCCTCCATCTCCGGGATCAGACTGGCTGGTGCTCCCGGCATGAGCTGCATCAACACTCCACCGGCGGCGCGCACCCGCTGGGAATCGAGGTTGACCCCCAAAAGAACTGCCGAGGGGATCTGCTCCGACGAGGAGAGGTAGTAGCTGATATCGTCTCCCACCTCCCCTGAAACCAGTTCCACAGCACTGGTGTAAGGCTGGCCGTAGCCCAAGTCCCGCAGCACATGCAAATAGCCGTAACGCCCAACGGCCTGACCCACATCTAACTTGCTCTCAGGGGTGAGAGGAAGTTCAACAGCAGGGTTGCTCACATAGCCGCGTACCGTGCCGTCCATGCCGGCATCTACGTAGATGCTGCCCAAGGGGCCATTTCCCTTCAGTTGCAGGTTGATCCGCGCCTGGCGTCGCTTCAGGTTAGCTGCCAGCAACAGGGCTGCACTCATGGCCCGCCCCAGCGCCACTGTCGCCACGTAGGAGAGCTTGTGCCGCTCCCGCGCTTCCTGGACTGCCTGGGTGGACACTAAGCCCACCACGCGGATCTTGCCTTCTGCCGCCGTAGCTCGGATCAGGTGATCCGGAAGGGAGAGGGGAGAACCCTCAGAGATGGCTTTCAAGCCTTTCCATTGCTCTGACCCAGAGGTATCCGTCATCACAACCTCAACTCACGTCTCGAAAGCAAGCCTGCAGGGATCCCCTGGCGACTTACTTCTTTCCCCGTGGGCTCGCTGCAACTTCGCTATAAGTCGGAGCCAGCCTGCACCATACCATCATAGGCGGCTTATCCCCCTGCCCACTAGCCGGCAGCTTGCTCCGCTAGTTTTTCGGCTCAAACCAATCACCTTGCCCATGCTGCCGCCCCGCCCTCCAGTTGGCAAAGTGGTGCTTCATCCTCAGTAAGGTAGGGAGAGTTTGCAATTCTTCTGCAATTTCTCCCTCTCTTGCCAGAGTGTGCCATCCTGAGGATCTAGACTGATCCAACGCGACCCCCAGCCTGTTGGCCTTACTCCCTGGGTGACTGTTCCATGTTGGATAACCTCACTGCCTATGTCTCGGAACATGCGGCCAAGCGTCGCTGGCGGGAACGTGCCTACAGCCGCTTTTTGCAGGATTGGCGACGACAAGTGGTACTGCTGCGCCGCCAACGGGCCGGTGAATTCGGCCAGCCGCTAGGGGATCCCTCCTGTGTTTTCAGCGCCCAGTCGGCTTGGTTGCGCTGTGCCGTCAACCCGCAAGGGCCCTGCCAGGGCTGCCCCCACTATTCTCCGCTTGTTCCTCCGCTGCCGGCTCGTCACCCTAATGTTCCCGGTTAGTTTGCCGCATCCAAATCTGTTCAGATGGACTTCTGCATCCTACCGTATCCCCAGGTTGCGCTGGGTTTACACTCCCACTTATGCCAAAGGAAGACCGGCGGCAAGATAAGGGATCCTATCTCCGGTCAACCTTTGCCACTCCCCCTGCCGACCGGCTGGCTAAACGCCAAGGCAACGGCATGGCTGTTTTCCCGGAGCGCTAGGGACTCTGCGCAGTTCCCCAGTTCATCAGCCCAGGGCTCTGCCCGCACCTAAGTAGGAGGCTAGCAAGCCTCTTTTCGTGTCAAAATGAAAGAGAAAGAACGGTAACTCCATCGGCAAAAGCGAGATTCATGGTCCTTTACCTCTCGGCAGAGCATCTTCGCGCCATCCGCCAGCATGGCGAGCAAGCCTTTCCCTACGAGGGCTGCGGTATTTTGATCGGCGAGCTCAAGGGATCGGACAAGATCGTCCATGAACTCTGGGCAGTGGCCAACACCTGGGATCAAGCCGAAAACCCCTTGGCAGACGGGGAATCCAGCCGCCGCCGCTTCTTGATCGACCCGGCGGATTTCAAGCGGGCCAACGACCATGCCATGCGCAAAGGCCTGGGGATCCTGGGCACCTACCATTCCCACCCCAACCACGCGGCTGTTCCTTCGGAGTTCGACCGGCAGCACGCTTTTCCTTGGGGCTTTTCCTGCGTGATTGTTAGCGTGCGCGAGGGCAAGGCAGAGGAGGTGGCAAGCTGGATTTTGGATGAGCAGGAGCAGCCCCAACGGGAGCCGATGCAGATTTGGGAAGACAAATCTCTGCCCTCGCTTGTGGCTCGGGCTGGCTAGAGCCTGGGCGGAGCTGACTGCTGTTTTCCCGCCAACCTTCCCTCCAAAAGTGAGGCTTATGGCTGAGAAGCTTTGGGATCCCTGTTGGGCAATGACTGTGGTGAGGGTTGTCGGAAAAAGCGGTACTCTGAACTTGATGAGGTGACACTTGGAATAGTTCAGCTCAGAACCTCAAGGTGTAGATCAACCAGATCGCTAGAACCCTTCCCCGAACTCCCATGGCAACCAAAGTCCTGATTCCCTCCCCCTTGCGTCCCTACACCGACAACCTGGAAGCTGTCGAGATCGAGGGCAACAGCGTTGGCGAAGTAATGCGCAATCTGATCGCCCGCTATGGCGAGCTAAAGCGCCACCTCTACACCGAAGACGGCAAGTTGCGCAATTTCGTCAACATTTACCTCAACGACGAGGATGTGCGCACTTTGGCCCAAGGCGACGACACTCCTGTGGGAGAGAAAGCCACCATCAGCATCGTTCCTGCCATTGCCGGAGGGTTTTGACTATGTTGCACCTAGACACCAGCCAAGTCAGCCTCTCCCGCGAGGAGATGGAGCGGTTTTCTCGCCATTTGATCCTGCCGGAGGTGGGCCTGGAGGGGCAGAAGCGGCTGAAAGCAGGCAAGGTGCTCTGCATCGGCACAGGCGGCCTCGGCTCGCCCCTGTTGTTGTACTTGGCGGCAGCCGGCGTGGGGCGGATCGGCATCGTCGATTTCGATGTGGTGGACGTGTCGAACCTGCAGCGGCAGGTGATCCACGGCACTTCCTGGGTGGGCAAGCCCAAGGTGGAATCGGCCAAAAATCGCATCCTGGAGATCAACCCCTATTGCCAGGTGGACGTTTACAACACCGCTCTGAAGGCCCACAACGCCCTGGAGCTGTTTGCCAACTACGACGTGATCGTGGACGGTACCGATAATTTCCCCACCCGCTACCTGGTCAACGATGCCTGTGTGCTGACGGGCAAGCCCAATGTCTACGGCTCGATCTTCCGCTTTGAAGGGCAGGCGACGGTCTTCAACTACGAGGATGGGCCCAACTACCGCGATCTCTACCCCGAGCCACCCCCACCGGGGCTGGTTCCCTCCTGTGCCGAGGGGGGAGTGCTGGGGATCCTGCCCGGCATCATCGGCCTCATTCAAGCTACGGAGACTGTGAAGATCCTGTTGGGCATCGGCACGACCCTGAGCGGGCGGCTGCTGCTCTACGATGCTCTAAAAATGAGCTTCCGCGAGCTAAAGCTGCGCAAAAACCCCGCCACCCCGCCCATCACTCAACTTATCGACTATGAGCAGTTCTGCGGGATCCCGCAAGCGCAAGCTAGCCAAGCGGAGATCCCGGAGATCAGTGTGGCCGAGCTGAAGGCGCGGATGGATGCCGGCAAAGATTTTGTGTTGATCGACGTGCGCAACCCCAACGAGTGGGAGATCGGTCGGATCCCTGGCGCCCACCTGATCCCGTTGCCGCAAATCGAAAATGGTGATGGGGTGGAGCAGGTGCGCAAGCTGCTCAACGGCTCGGAGCTGATCGTCCACTGCAAGAGTGGAGTGCGCTCGGCCAAGGCCTTGAAGATCCTACAAACTGCCGGGATCGAGGGGAAAAATCTACGCGGTGGCATCCTCGCCTGGGCTGAGGCTTACGATCCCTCGATTCCCAAGTACTGAGACAACTTCCGGATCCCTGGTCCAGGATATGATGGCTCCGCTGCCCAGAGCCGGCTGTGCCCAATATCTCCCTTTTGCGTCCCTTTTTCCATGAGTGCCACTTTGCCGGCAGAGACAGAAACCATCTTTCACTCCATCCCCGAAGCCCTGGAAGACCTCAAGTGTGGCCGCATGGTCATCGTGGTCGATGACGAAAATCGGGAAAACGAAGGGGATCTGATCTGTGCTGCCCAGTTTGCCACGCCAGAGGTGATCAACTTCATGGCCACCCATGGGCGGGGCCTCATCTGTCTAGCCATGCAGGGATCCCGTCTGGACGAGCTGAAGATCCCGCTGATGGTGGGGCAAAACACCGACAGCAACCAGACTGCCTTTACCGTCAGCATCGATGCTGGGCCAGAGTTAGGGGTTTCGACGGGCATTTCCGCTGCCGATCGCGCTCGGACCATCCAGGCGGCCATCCACCCCCATACGCGACCGGAAGATTTGCGTCGCCCTGGGCATGTCTTTCCGCTGCGGGCGCGGGAGGGTGGGGTACTCAAACGGGCCGGCCACACGGAAGCGGCGGTGGATCTGGCGCTGCTGGCGGGGCTGTACCCGGCAGGGGTGATCTGCGAGATCCAAAACCCGGATGGCTCGATGGCCCGCCTGCCCCAGTTGATCGACTATGCCCGCCAGCACAATCTGAAGATCATCACCATCGCCCATCTGATCGAGTACCGCCTGCGCACCGAACGGCTGGTGCATCGGGGGGCTACTGCCACCTTGCCGACGGAGTTTGGCCGGTTTCAGGTCTACGGCTACCGCGACACCCTCAACCAGGTGGAGCACCTGGCGCTGGTGAAGGGGGATCCGACCCAATTTGCCGCCGAGCCCGTCCTGGTGCGCGTGCATGTGGAATGCCCCCTGGGGGATGCGCTGGGATCCCTGCGCTGCGACTGCCGCCGCCAATTGACCGCCGCCCTGAAGATGATCGACCACCAGGGCAAGGGGGTGCTGGTGTACCTGCGCCGGCAAGAGCAGGAGCTTAGCCTCATCCGGCAAATTCAGTCCTATGCCCTGCAGGATCTGGGGCTAGCTGAAACCGCGCCGCCGGCAGCGATGGATCTGCGGGATTACGGCATTGGCGCCCAGATCCTACGCGATGTGGGGGTGCGCCAAATGCGCTTGATCAGCAACACCTCTCGCCACATCAGCGGCTTGAAAGGATTTGGCCTGGAAGTGGCCGAGCGGGTGCCCTTGCTGGTGGAAGAGCCGGATCTCAATTTGCACGTGCAGCCATCCTGTTCTCTAGAAAACGCGACCCATTCCGGCTTAAGCCTGTAGAGCGTTGTAGGGCCGGGCGGTGTGGTGGAACAGGGGCCGCGGTGCAGCCGGTTCGTCCTCGACCCCATAAGCCTTGCATCCCCAGTGCCAGAACGACCAGGAAGGACGTTTGGGCAAAGATGGAGCCAGGCGCGCTGGCAAGACAGAGTCCCTGGCCGTGGGGCTCAAGAGGGGCTTTGGCAAGACGGGAATGTCGGATCCCACCTGCGACCACACCTCGTAGCTCTGGGATCGCACCACCACAATGCTGATCAGGGAGCCGCGATCCATGTCGTAGCGGCAACTGTCGATGGCGTCCTGCAGCCGAGAAAAGCTGCGGTTAAAGACGTAAAAATGGCCCTGGAAGCGGATGGCTTCCCAGAAACCTTCCCGTGTCACCGCCACATGGTCGCGATCGGCGGAGGTGTAGTCGAGGATCACCATACGTGTAAAGACTGACTAGCGATGGATCAGATTAGAGTGGCTTTTACCGTATTTCCACTTAAGCACACCATTGCACAGCCCGTCATCCGCGAAATGGCCTGCTTGCAACAAGACTGACTTAAGGCGTTTTCTCGCCCTTGCTGCTCATGGGATCCCGCCCAATTCCCGTCGCAGCTCGGCCATGGCTGCTTCTCCGATGTGGGGGGCGGTGCAGACCAGGTGGGGCGTGCGGATCAGGTCGGGGCGGGCTTGGCGCACTAGGGCGCGCAGGGTGGGGTAGCTGGCCTCGTCGCAGATGAGGGTGTGGGCGCGGCGGATTAGGGATCCCACCCGCTCGGCATCGGAAATCACCGCCGTCAGCACCAGCAGGTCTCCCCGCAGGCTGTGGACAATCACCTCGGCAACTTCCAGGAGGGCGGTGCTGATGCTCACCAGCCCTAGACAGGCGTGGGGAGGCAATTGGCGGATCAGGGCAATTTCGCGGGCGTAGTCAGATACCTCCACCGGGAGAACACGGGCCCCCCGCGGCTGGGCAATGGCCTCGACGGCGCTGAGAAAATAGTGGAGCGTCACCACAGTGCCGGAATGGATTTGATCCAGCACGGCGGCCAGATCCTCTAGGGGCACCAACTGCACCCGGATGCCCAAAGTCTGTTGGATTTGTTGGGCCATCAGTTGTCCTGTGCCCAGATCCCGATTGGGCACGCACACCAGCACTTGGGCACTGCAGCGCAACCGCCAGTCGATCTCTGCCAGCAGCAGATCCCGCACCTGCTCCAGAGAAAAGCCCTGTTGCTGAAGCTGATCGATGCCCTGGCGCACCTGCTGCAGGGCTTGTTGGGATCGATCCAGGTTTTCGCCCAGACTACAAGAAGAGCGGTTAACCGCCTGGCGGGCGGAGCCGCTGACGTAAATGCCAGATCCAGCGCGCGTTTCCACCAGACCCATGGCCTCCAGTTGGTGGTAAACCTTGTGGATGGTGTTGCGGTGCAGGCCCGTCTGCATGGCCAATTGACGGGTGCTGGGCAGGCGATAGCCGGGAGGAAATTGCCCGCAGGCAATGCCAAAACAGAGCAAGTTGAAGAGCTGGACAGAGCCAGGGATCCTGCTCTCCGGCTGAATAGAAATGCGCATCATGACGCACTTTTCTCC
>NZ_JANSJA010000117.1:0-1008 GCF_047462335.1 Synechococcus sp. H60.1 | reverse complement strand
CCTATCTGCAGTCAGCTACTTTACAGGATCTCAGAGGCATCTAGGGGGTAGAGGGGCGGTGGTGCTGGGAAAAGCTGTTTGCCTAGGAGAAGGGCAAGTACTGGGGGGATCCAAGCAAAAAGCTTCTCGGATCCCTTGATAAGGGTCTATATCTCTGTTAAGCGAGCATGAACTTTTTTAACGATCCGGATAGCGGCTGCTGAGAGGAGAACTGAGGCCCCGTAGAATGAATCCCAAAATTCCAGGCAGGACCTTCGGACATGGATTACATTCGCACCTTTAACGACGATCCCTGCGAGGGCCATCTTTCGACGCCTATCAGCGATTCTCCTGTCACCCGTCTGTTTATCAACAACCTCCCCATCAACCGTCCTGGCCTATCGCCGCTGTTGCGGGGGCTGGAGATTGGGTTGGCGCATGGCTATTTTTTGGTGGGGCCAGAAATCGTGGTGGGCCCGCTGCGCGACTATCCTGAGGCAGCTAATTTGGGTGGGCTGGTCACGGCGATGGCAATTGTGTTGCTGGGAACCGCCTGCATGTCGGCCTATGGCAGCGTTACCTTTGGAAACAAGCCGGAAACGCCGGGAGCCAATCCTCTATCTACGGCACGTGGCTGGGGGGATCTGACGGCAGGATTTTTCTTGGGAGGCATGGGTGGCGTCTTTGCTGCCTACTTCCTGTTGGAGAACTTTGCCGGGATCGACGCCATCTTTCGAGGGTTGGTGAATTAGTTGTCAAGCTTGTCAAGGCACTGGAGAGGAGCAAAACTATGACCGGTTCTTACGCTGCTGCTTATCTTCCTTGGATTTTCGTCCCCATTGTCGGTTGGCTGCTGCCGGCAGTGGCCATGGCCGTGCTCTTTTTGTACATTGAGCGCGACTAATTTGTTCTAGTCTCAATTGGTCTTAGAAGAGGGATCCCTAGAGAAGGGATCCCTTGCTTTTTGGGCAGACCTTGGCGCAACGGCTGTTTCTATCCCCCCTGCTGTCTTCCCAAAAGCTGGGGCAG
>NZ_JANSJA010000116.1:0-11262 GCF_047462335.1 Synechococcus sp. H60.1 | reverse complement strand
AATCAGAACCTGTTGGCATCCGTAGTCCATGGTTGCTGAGTGGCGACCCAAAGCTATAGTAACGACCTGCATCATTGGGGAGCGACTTAAGTCGCTCGAAGGCTTTTCCACCCCGCACTACTCGTGCTAGCAGCGCGGAGCACTTAGTACGGGGCTACCAAGCTACTCTGCTGTGTAATAGGCACGTAGCTGCCTTGGGCCGCGAGAATGGTAACAGGGCTAAAGCCCCCAAGTTGGCTTCCTTCCCCCACTAAAGCAGAGGGGCTTTAGCCCACCCACATCCCGTAACTGAAGAGAAGAGGACTAGGCCATCGATTTGCGGCGGTTGCGCCGCATGGCTACTGCTTTGCGCTTGCGCTTTTCCAGGTTGGTTTCAAAGTGGCGATGGTTGCGCAGATCCCGCAAAATGCCTGCCTTGGAGACCTGGCGCTTGAAGCGGCGCAGCGCGGATTCAATTCCTTCGTTTTCGCCAATCGTCACTTGAGTCATAAGAAAGACATCTCCTCCGTCAATCAACAAAAACGGACTTGGATACAACAGGGATCCCTATCCTAAACCATCTCCGGCCTGCCTATTGGGCGCGGCTGCCGAAGTTGACCCCGGAAACCACCTCCCCCTCTCGCAGGTTCACCGTCAAAGAGACCGTCGCCCCTACGGCAGGAGAAGGGGAGGGTGTTGGAACTGGCATTGGGCTGGGGGCAGTGCCGGTTACCGATTGCACAAACCCGGCAAAGCTGGACACCCGCGTATACACTCCGTAGAAATTGGGCTGGGCGCAGCCTTTGCCAAAACTGGTGATTCCGGCCAGAGCAAAGCCGCTGCCGCTGGGTACGAGCAAAGGCCCGCCGCTGTCCGCCTGACAGGTATCCACACCCCCTTGGGGAAAGCCAGCGCAGAGCATGGTATCTAAAATGATGCCATTGTAAGACTGGGGCGCGTTGCACACCTCGTTGGCGACGATGGGAACTTCGGCCTGTTGCAGATCCAGAGCAAAGCCGCTGGGTTCTTGGTCAAGGTCGCGGGGGGAGGTGGCCCCCCAACCCAGAATGGTGGCCAACGTGCCGGGGGCAGTCAGGCTGGTTTGGTTGGGCTGCACCAGGGGCAGGGTGGCCAGAGCCACCGGCCGCGAGAGGCGCACCAGGGCAAGATCGTTCCCCCCCAGTTGCCCCACCTGGGGATTGTAGCCGGGGTGGATGACGATTTGCGCAGCGCGAATGCGCTGGCCGGCGCTAACCTGCAGACGGGTTGTTCCCACCAACAGATCCAGGCTGCGGGCGTTCACCACCCGCTGGCCTTGATCATTGAAGAAGCAATGGGCGGCGGTGAGCACCCACTCCGGAGCAACCAGGGATCCGGCGCAAAACTGCGCCTGAAAAGGATCCGGCTCCGCCGCGTTCAGCAGGGCCACCATCCAGGGAAAGGCCCCCGGCTGGGCCGGCCTGCCGCCGACAATCCGACCTAAGCCTGAGGGCGGCCCAGTAAACACCCGCCCTGGGGGCAAAAGGGCGGTGACGCGGTAGGTGCCAGGGGGCAAGTTGGAAAAGCGGAAGTTGCCGTTGGCATCGCTGAGGGTGCTGGGCTCCCCCCCATCGAGGCGACCATTGCCGTTTAAGTCCAAAAAGGTGGTGATGCCGGCCAGCCCCGGCTCTCCCGGATCCCGCAGGCCATTGCCGTTGAGGTCGTCAAAGTGGGATCCCTCAATTTGTCCTCGGAGGGGGGAGAAAGAACCACCCGAAGTGCCGCCGCCACAGGCACTCACGCCTAGAACTAGCCATAGTCCGAGAACAGCTCGCCAAGCGCTGCTTGCCTTGAGACGGACAAAAGCTTCTGCGGAGCCAAACATGGGCAGCTTTTCCAGCGGGGGTTCCCCAGCCAGCTTCAGGATATCAGCCCTGCTTGCTTAGGGGCTGGGCTCTCAGTTGGCCAAAGGCTAGCCTTTGGCGGATCCCTAGCGCCACCGCGGCATCCCCGCGGAGGTGCTTAACTTAGGAGAGCAGCCTAGCACAGACAAAGATAATATGAAGGGCGAGAGGCAGGTCTAGCCCTTGTGAGGTGGAGCCCAGGGCACGCTGTGCCAGGGGAAGTCCGCGCCGGCAGGCCGCCATTCTTTGGCAACCCAGACACTCCAGTGCAAAGGGATCACCCATGCAGGCTATCACCTTGCTCGGCTCCACCGGCTCGATTGGCACCCAAACTCTGGACTTGGTGGCCCAGTATCCCGATCGCTTTCGGGTTGTCGGCTTGAGTAGCTACAGCAATGTTACCCTCCTGGCGGAACAGGTGTGGCGGTTTCGCCCCCAGATTGTGGCCGTTGGCCGGGAGGAGCTGCTGCCGGAACTGCGGTCGCTGCTGACCGGGATGCGACCCCTGCCGGAGTTGGTGGCGGGCACGGAGGGGCTGTGTCAGGTGGCGGCTCACCCCGCGGCCCAGCGGGTGGTGACCGGGATCGTTGGCTGTGCCGGCCTCTTGCCTACGCTGGCCGCCATCCGCGCCGGCAAGGACATTGCCCTGGCCAACAAAGAGACCCTGGTGGCAGGCGGCCCGGTGGTGCTGCCCCTGGTGCAAAAGCACGGCGTCAAGCTCATCCCGGTGGACTCGGAGCATTCGGCCATCTTTCAATGCCTGCAGGGGGTGCCGCCGGGATCCCTGCGCCGCATCTGGCTGACAGCCTCAGGGGGGGCGTTTCGCGATTGGCCTGCCGAGCAACTGGATCGGGCAACTCTGGCGGATGCCCTCAAACACCCCAACTGGGTGATGGGGCGCAAGATCACCATCGACTCGGCCACCCTGATGAACAAGGGCTTGGAGGTGATCGAGGCCCACTGGCTGTTTGGCTTAGACTATGACCACATCGAAATCCTCATCCACCCCCAGAGCATCGTTCACTCCCTGATTGAGCTGGCCGATACCTCGGTTCTGGCCCAGTTGGGCTGGCCGGATATGCACCTGCCCATTCTCTACGGCCTCAGTTGGCCGGAGCGCCTAACCACCCCTTGGGATCCCCTCGACTTGGTCAAGCTGGGATCCCTCACTTTTAAGGCGCCGGACCACCGCAAGTATCCCTGCATGGAGCTGGCCTATGCCGCCGGGCGGGCGGGCGGGACGCTGCCGGCGGTGTTGAATGCGGCTAACGAGGCAGCCGTGGCCTTGTTCTTGCAAGAGCGCATTCGTTTTTTGGATATCCCCCGCCTTCTGGAACGGGTCTGTGAGCGGCACCAGGTCATCCCCGCCCCCAGCCTGGAGGACATTTTGCAAGCAGATGCCTGGGCGCGCCAGCAGGTGGAACTCTTGGCGCAGCAGGCCCCAGCGCAGGTTCTGGCCTAATCCCTACCGGGGGGATCCGGCCCAGCGCTAGAGTGGGAAGAAGCTGGAGGAGCACCTGAGTGGCGGGATCCCATCTCCGACAACTGGCCCATTATCTGCGCCCCTATCGGCGCCAGGTGGTGCTGGGCATTGGATCCCTGCTGGTGGTGAACGGGCTGGGGGTGTTCCTGCCCTGGTATGTCAAGCTGGCCATCGATGATCTCAGCCAGAACCTGGCCGCGCTGTCGCCCAGCCGCATTGCCCTCTACGCTCTGGTGGTGCTGGTTGTCTCCACCCTGATGATGGGCATTCGCATTGCCTCGCGGGTGTGGATGTTTGGCGTAGGGCGGCAGGTGGAGTTTCGCCTCAAGCAGGCCATCTTCGAGCATTTGCTTACCCTGCAGCCTTCCTACTTTGCCCAGCAGACCATCGGGGATATTCTCACCCGCATCACCAGCGATGTGGAAAATGTCCGCCGCCTACTGGGCTTTGCCCTGCTCAATTTGGCCAATACAATCTTTGCCTACGGCACTACGCTGCCGGCCATGTTGGGTATTGAGCCACGTCTGAGCGCCTTGGCCCTATCGGTGTTTCCGGTGATGCTGGGGCTGGTGAAGTTGACCAGCACCCGTCTGCAGCAGGAGCAGCTTCAGGTGCAGCAGGAGCTGGCCAATCTGAGCGATCTCATCCAGGAGGACATGAACGGCATCACCCTGATCAAGGTGTATGCCCAGGAAGAGCACGAGCAGCGGGAGTTTCGCCGCCGCAACGAGCGGCTGCTGCAGGCCAATTTGCGCTTGGCCCTCACCCGCAACCTGCTTTTCCCCTCCCTGGTGGCTTTGGTTAGCCTGAGCCTGCTGCTGTCGTTGGCAGTGGGGGGGCCGCAGATTGCCGCGGGGCGGCTGACGATTGGGGATTTTTCCGCCCTCACCCTCTACGTGGAACGGCTGGTATTTCCCACCGCTTTGCTGGGCTTTACCATCACCGCCTACCAGCGGGGCCAGGTCAGCCTGGAGCGGATCGACGCCTTGCTGCGGGTGGAGCCCACCATCCGCGATGCCCCCCAGGCTCTGCCGCTGCCTCTGGAAAAGGTGCAGGGGCGTATCGAGGCTAGGGGGCTGACTTTTGCCTATGCCAATACGGGATCCGCAACGCCGGCGCTGCAGGATCTGCACTTTTGCATCGAGCCGGGGCAACTGGTGGCGGTGGTGGGGCCGATTGGGGCGGGCAAGTCCACCCTGGCCAATGCCCTGCCCCGCCTGCTGGAGATCCAGCCGGGGCAAGTGTTTCTGGATGGGCAGGATATTACCCAGCTTCAACTGGGATCCCTGCGCCGCGCCATTGCCTACGTGCCCCAGGAAAGCTTCCTCTTCAGCGCCACCGTTCGGGACAACATCCGCTACGGCAAGCCCCAGGCGGAAGATTGGGAGGTGGAGTGGGCCGCCAAAGCCGCCCACATCCACGCCGAGATCCTCCACTTTCCCAAGGGCTACGACACGCTGGTGGGGGAGCGGGGCATCACCCTTTCCGGCGGCCAGCGGCAGCGGGTGGCCCTGGCGCGGGCGTTGCTGGTGGACGCGCCGATTTTGATTTTGGATGACTGCCTCTCCAGCGTGGACAATGAGACGGCCCAGGCCATTCTCCGCCACCTGCGCCAGGCCACGGCCCAGAAAACGGTGATCTTGATTACCCATCGCCTCACGGCGGCGGTGGAGGCGGATCAGATCTGGGTCATGAACCAAGGTCGCATCGTGCAGCAGGGATCCCATGCCCAGTTGCTGGCTGATGCCGACGGCCTCTACGCCCGCCTCTGGGCCAAGCAAAAGCTGGAAGAGGCCCTGGCCTAGGGTTTCTCTGGCCAGAAAGCCGGCCCAGCGGCTACCCTAAGCTGCAAAGCTGTGGGGAGGGGCAAAAGCATGGGAAGCAACGGGATCGATCTGCGCCAATTGCTCGGCCAAGCCGGGATCCAACCCCAGTTGGCCCAGGGATCCCTGGAGGGGGTGCAGGTCAGGGGTCTGTGCACCGATTCGCGCCAGGTGCAGGCCGGGGATCTCTTCTTGGGCATGCCGGGATCCCGTGTCGATGGCGGCGAGTTTGTCCGGGCGGCGCTTACCGGAGGAGCGGTGGCGGCTCTCATCTCGCAGGAGGCGTGGAAGCAAGTCAGCGGAGAGGCTGAAGGGAGCAGTCGGCCCATTTTGGTGTGGCCCCGCGCTGGCTTGAACCGGGCTGTGGCCCAGGTGGCGGCAGCCTTCTATGGCTTTCCGGCCCGCCAGCTTACCTTGGTAGGGGTGACGGGCACCAACGGCAAAACCACCACCACCCATCTCATCGAACATCTGCTGCAGGCTGCCGGTCGCCCCACTGCCTTGCTGGGCACCCTCTACAACCGCTGGCCCGGCCACTGCCAGGTAGCCCCCCACACCACCCTGTTTCCGCTGGAGCTGCAGCGCAGCCTGAGAGAAGCCAAGGCAGCCGGCGCCGAGGTGGCGGTGATGGAGGTCAGCTCCCATGCCCTGGCCCAGGATCGGGCTTGGGGGTGTAGCTTTGCCGCTGCCGTCTGGACCAACCTCACCCAGGATCACCTGGATTTCCACGGCAGCATGGAAAACTACTGGCAGGCCAAAGCCACCCTGTTCCGGCCGGAGTACTTGCAGGGGCGGGCGGTGGTCAACGCCGACGACGAGGGCGGACGGCGGCTGCTCGAAGCCATCCCAGCCCCTCTGGAGCCCTGGGCCTATTCCCTCCGGCCTTTGGAAGGGATCCCTGCCCTCTGGCCCAGTGACGTTCAACTTCACCCCAACGGCCTGCAGGCAACCCTGCACACTCCTTTGGGCAGCTTTGCTGTGGCAGCGCCGCTGGTGGGATCCTTCAACCTGGCCAACCTGCTGGCGGCAGTAGGGGTGGCGCTGCACCTGGGGATCCCGGTTGAGGTTATCCAGTCGGCCCTGCCCCATTTTCCCGGTGTGCCGGGGCGGATGGAGCGGGTGAGCCTGCCGGGGCAGGACATCACGGTAATTGTGGACTATGCCCACACCCCCGATGGGCTGGAAAACCTGCTCAAGGCCCTGCGCCCGCAAGTGCAAGGCCGGCTGATCTGCGTCTTTGGCTGTGGCGGGGATCGCGACCGGGGCAAGCGCCCGCAGATGGGCCGCATTGCCGCCACCTGGGCCGATCAGGTGGTGGTGACCTCCGACAACCCCCGCACCGAGGATCCGCAGCGGATCCTGCAGGACATTTTGGCCGGGATCCCTGGATCCCCCTGGGCGGTGGAGGTGGATCGCCGCCAAGCCATTCGCCTGGCCATCCTGGAGGCCCAGCCGGGCGATACGGTGGTGATTGCCGGCAAAGGCCACGAAGACTACCAGATCCTAGGCACCGAGAAGATCCACTTCGACGACCGGGAAGAAGCCCGTGCCGCCCTTTCCCTCAGGGAGAGGGGCCGGGGGTGAGGGTTAGGCTACTCCTGCCCTCTCTTCTGCAGCATCAGCTCCACAAACTCCCGGAAGAGATGGTCAGCATCGTGGGGGCCGGGGCTGGCCTCTGGGTGATACTGCACGGAAAACAAAGGTAGGTGGCGGTGGCGGATCCCGGCCACGGTGCGGTCATTGAAGTTAAGGTAAGTAATTTCCGCTTCCTCCGCCGGGATCGAAGCGGCATTTACCGCAAAGCCGTGGTTTTGGCTGGTGATCTCCACTTTCTGCTCCAGCCCACAGGGGTGGTTGAGGCCGCGGTGGCCGAACTTCAGCTTGTAGGTGGATCCGCCCAGAGCTAGGCTGAGGATCTGGTGGCCCAGACAGATGCCAAACATTGGCTTCCCGCTTTGCAGCAGCGCCTGGGTGGTGCGGATGGCCGTTGTCTCTGCCGCTGGATCCCCGGGCCCGTTGGAGAGGAAAATCCCATCGGGGTTGTAACTCAGGATCTCCTCCGGGCTGGCGTGGGCCGGCAACACCATCACGCGGCAGCCGTAGCGAGTCAGGCGGCGCAAGATGTTGCGCTTGATGCCAAAATCCAGCGCCACCACCCGCAAAGGGGGATCCGGGATCCGGATCCCTTGGCTGCGGCCATAGTCCCAATCGGCGGGGGTGGGCTCCAGCCACTCGTAGGGCTTGGGCGTTGTCACCTCTGCCACCAGGCTCAGCCCCTGCATGGCAGGGGCCTGGCGCACCCGCTCCAGCAGCGCCTGCGGATCCAAGATCTCGGTTGAGAGGGCCCCGTTCATTACCCCTTGTGAGCGCAGCCGCCGCGTCAGGGCCCGCGTATCCACCCCGGCAATGGCCGGGATCCCGTGCTGCTTGAGGTAGTCAGGCAGCGTCCCCGTAGCGCGCCAGGAGCTGGCCAGGCGCGACACGTTGCGGGCGATGATCCCGGCGGCTTGGGGCTGTGCCGATTCCTGATCCAGGTCGTTTACCCCCGTGTTCCCCAATTCCGGGTAGGTGAAGGTGATCAACTGCCCCCGGTAGCTTGGATCCGTCATCACCTCCTGGTAGCCGGTCATGCCTGTGTTGAACACCACCTCACCCACCGCCGTGCCCTCTGCTCCAAACGACCAGCCGGCAAAGGCCGTGCCATCGGCCAGCACCAGCAGAGCCGGCTGCCGAGTTTGCCAGGGGAAAACTTTTTCCGGTGCTTCAAGAGTTGAGGAGACCATAACCTGTGAACCTAGACAACTCCCCTCTCCCCTTGGGAGAGAGGCCGGGGGTGAGGGCAATAGGCCGGGATGAACAGCCTGACTATCCTACCCCAACTATCCTTCCTCTGCCTCGTTGGCGACGTTGCCACATTCTGGCCTGTTGTCCTTGCGGAGAGTGCCGATCAAAGTGCTCACCACCACGCAGCGGTTTTCGCCCTGGGAGTAGGTGCTGCTAACCACAAAGCGCCCCAGCTGACGCGCCCGCCCTTCCGAGTCGAAAACAGCCCTCCCTCTTTCGTTGGCAAAGGTACTAGTTACAGTTACAAAATTATTCAGGCGCACCCGCTGACAAGGGATCGGCTCATCGCAAAGGCCTTCCTCGTCTTGGATCACCAGCGTGGGGACACTCGGATCTGAGTTGTCGATTTCAACCACCCAGGCGCGGCCTTGAAGAGAAGCTCTAGCGTTGGTGCGGGCAGTGCGCAGGGCTCGCTCCACCTTGTTTTGCGCGTCCTCCAATTGGATGCGCGCCCAGATGTTGATCCCGGAAGGAACGGCCAGCCCGGCCACAATGCCGATAATGACCACCACCGCCAGGACTTCTATCAGCGTGAAGCCCTGGGATCGAAGCGGCCGCGCCGGGCCAATGGTTTTTTTCTCCAAGGCCAACATGGTGGACATTCCCCCTAGGAGAGTTGACGGTTGATAACACCGCGGGCAAGAACCCGAGTTTGCAGCGGCAGCAGGTAGCGCGACACCTCTGAGATATCGACGCTGGTGGCATCCTCAATGTAGCGACGGAAGAGGCCGGGGTTGGCCCGCTCCATGGCCGTGGCCGTGATGTTGATGACCACATCCTGGGGTCGGTCGGCGCCGGGGCTGCGCCGCACGCAGACGTAGAAGCCCACGTCGTTCTGGTTATCTGCCAACCCTGAGAAGGTGACGCCGTTGGGTTTGCCACCGCCAAAGGCATAGCCCTGCGGGCAAGCGGGTGCAACCTGTGGACTCCCCTCCCGGCTGCTGAAGATGTTGGAGACCAGAGTTATCAGGCGGGGGCCTTCCTGGCTATTGGCAATGGGGGTCTGGGGCCTTTGCTGCAAAGCCTGCTGAGAGGGCCAGGCGAGAAAACCTTCCCGGAACGGATCCGGATCGGAGCTAAAGAACTCGCTGCGCCCGGCGCAGTCGTTATCACCTTGCCTTGCGAGGGGGCGTAACTCAAAACGCTCGATCCGCGCGTTGCCTTCCCAGGGAGTGTTCCCTGTTGGGTTGCCGGCGTTGTTGTAGTTGCGGCGCAGGTAGTACACCACCAGGGTGTAGATGCCGCGGCGGCTGAGCAGCGTTTCCCAATCCGCATCTTCGCCGGCATCTACGCCGTTTGTGAGCAGGAACCCAGCAGGTGGTTGGGCAGGCAAGATGGCACGGCCTTCGCGAATCTCTTGCAAGGTGGGGTTGCCCTCGTAGCATCCCCGCGGGATCGGTTCCAGCTTCCAAAGGGCAACAACCGGGATAGCGTCATCGGGGCGGCGGATCCAGCCTGGCTCGTAAAGCCGCTGGATAACATCTGGGATCCCGTCCTGTTCGGTGTCGTTGTAAATGTAGAGAGCTTCTGCCAGATCCTGCTGGATATATTCCATGGCCTGGGTTAGCTCCGCCTGCACCTGGGTGCGGCCCGTCTCTTCCCGATCCAGCCGCATCGTCTCGATGACGATCATGGCGGTGGCCAGGAGAAAGATGGAGGCAATCAGCAGCGAGACCAACAGCTCGATGAGGGTAAACCCTCTGCTGGCTCGGCGGCGAAAGATCCTGAAAAACATAGGGCAACACCCCCATCTTGCAACAGGTTTTGCGGGCAGGAACTCAGGCTCTGCCTCAGGTTTCAACAGGACCGACAGGCAAGGGGAAAGCCCGGCACCTCTCCCTGGGATCCTCACCTTTGGTAATGGCTATCTGCCGGCAAACATCTCCCAAGTTGGCGGCGGGGTTAATTTCTACAAAGGAGGTGGCCAGGGGAAAGAGCCAGACATCGGCATTGGCCAAGTTTTGGTTGGCCGAAACCAGCTCCGTTCCCAATCCAGGCAGCGCTTTGCGCGTGTCTGGATCAAAAGAAAAGCGGTGGTAAACCCGCACGCCCAGGCGAAAGCTGCAGGGCACCCCCTCAATAACCGTTCTTGCCTGCCGGTCGATGCAGGGCGCTCCCTCATCGCGGAAGGTTTGGATGACGTATTCTTCCGGGTTCCGCCCCGGCACTTGAACTTGCGCCAGGCGAAGGGAATAGTTGTCTTTGTGGGTGTAGTCGCCGGCATTTGCATCGGCGGGCATCTCGTCAGGGGGTGGGGTGCTGGCCAGCGGGTCTTTTCCCACTTTGGGCAGACGATCCCGTTGAGCCGGATCCTGAAAAGCCTTTGGAGCAGCCGACAGCTCGATATCCACCAGGGTGCGGATGCGATCCACCTCCTCCTGGGCCAGGCGGTTGGCCAGCTCTACCCGCTCGCTCATGGCCCGCCGGTAGGCAACTAAGGTAAGGGCAGGGGCAAGAGCAGTCATGGCAAGCGCCACGATGATCACCGAAGCCAACACCTCAATGAGGGTAAAGCCCTCTGCTGCCAGTTGCCACCGCAGCCGACCCTTGCCCATGGATCCCTCCCTATTTCGCCCCTACTTTAATTTGCCCCTGACCGGACGGATCTATATCAGATCCATATCAATTGAACTCATTGCAGCCGCCAATCTGGGCAGACGGATCCAACGGCACACCCGGCTGATCCTGGAGCGCGCAGCGCAGCCGCCGCACATACGGATCTTGTGGATCCAGCTCGCGCAGGAACTCGGTGCGCGCGTTGGAGGGGAACTGGAAGCGGCTGGAGACGGCGCCGGGGCGGCGAGCAATCTGCAGGCCCACGTCGTAGCCGAAGCGGCGGTTGGGTGGGGAGTAGTAGTCGTAGCCGAGCACAAAGGTTGGATCCGGCACCAGGTTGGGCGGCTCGAAGCTGCGCTGCAAGAAGGGGCCGGTGGCATAGGTGCTGTAGTTGAGCTGGATCATTGAGCCGCTGAAGAAGAGGTTGGTATTTCTCCACAGCTCGTTGAGGCGCAGGAAGTTGTGCATGCCGCCGGCGGTTTGATCCAGCCGCGAGGGGAGCACGCCGCTAACAGCCACCGCGTTGACCCGCGTCTCTCGGGCAGGCTGCAGTTGCCGGTTTTGGCTGCCATCGTCGTTGCGGCGGCGCTGGTTCGGGTCGGTGGAGGCCAGCTCCTGGAAGCGGGGAATGGGAATGGGCCGCCGCGTCACCTCGTCCAGGATCACGCCCAGCACCGGGTTGTTGCCAGCAAAG
>NZ_JANSJA010000115.1:0-11477 GCF_047462335.1 Synechococcus sp. H60.1 | reverse complement strand
GAACTCCTGACTCGTAGATTGACCATCTCGCTTGGCTATCAAAACATTCAACTTATCTTTAAAAGTATCTCTATTCATCACGTGAACACGAGTTAAGATTCTTTCATCATTTGGTAGATCGGATAGGGGAAAGCCAAGCCCGACATAAAGCTCTAGTCTTGTCAGGTCTAGCAAATCTGCCACAATTACCGAAGGACAGTTTCGACTGACAAGAACTTTCGGTTGCTCTTGGAACTGATGTAAATCCTGAACTTGCTCATAGATAGCCAGCCTTGTGCCCATAAGATCATCGCGAGAAATACGGATAGAAAAGCAAACCTCGGATTTTGCCTTATAAAGATCTGGCAATTCTCCTTCACGCACCCCTGGTGGGGCTGTCGAAGCTCGTTGATCCCTACCTTTTCCCCCCAAGGGGACGGGGTTGGATTGGGTGACAGATTGAGAACTGTCCTAGGAGGAGCCGGAGAAAAGGCTCAAGTTCACTAGACTGTAAATGTGATTTAGGGTACAGATTTATGGCGACTGTCTCCGCTGCTGCTACTCCCACCGCCCCAGGGACGACTTTACTCAACGTCTGGCAAGTCCTGGCCGAAAAGTTTGCTGATCAGATTGCCCTCAGGGATCCCCATGCCCAGCCGGTTCTTGAGATTTCATATGGGGAACTGTTCCGCGGCATTCAGACGCTGGCTGCCGGCTTGCAGGCCTTGGGCATTCGCCCCGGGGATCGGGTGGCCATTTTTGCCGAGAATTCCCCCCGCTGGCTGATGGCGGATCTGGCCACGCTGTTTACGGGAGCGGTCAATGTGCCCCGCAGCGCCGTGGCGGATCCGGGTGAGCTGGGCTACATTTTGCGTCACTCCGGCAGCACGGCTTTGATTGCCCAGGATGTGAAGACCCTGAGGCGGGTGCAGCCGGTTGTGCAGGAGCTGGGCCTGGAGCGGCTGCTGCTGCTTTCCGATGAAGAAGAGGCAGGAGTATTGAACTTCTCTCAGTGGCTGCAGAAAGGGCGGGAAGGCCGCTACGAGCCGCCGCGGCTGGAGCGATCCCAGTTGGCCACCATCATCTACACCTCTGGCACCTCCGGTCGCCCCAAGGGGGTGATGCTCAGCCACGGCAACCTGATGCACCAGGTGGAGAACTTGAGTGTGGTTGTACAGCCCCGGCCTGGGGATAAGGTGCTGACCATTCTGCCCACCTGGCACTCCTACGAGCGGGCCTGCGAGTATTTTCTCCTCAGCCAGGCCTGTACGCTGGTCTATACCAACCCTCGCTTTATCAAGCAGGATTTGCAACGGGAGCAGCCCCACTATCTGGTGGCAGTGCCCCGCATCTGGGAGACGGTTTACGAAGGGATCCAGAGACAATTGAAGGAAAAAAGCCCTCTCATGCAGCGGCTGATCCGCACCTTGATGGCGGCCAGCGAAGGCTACGTGCTCGCCGGGCGGATAGCCCGCAACCAGTCAATTTTGCACTACGGCGTCAGCCCTTGGGTGCGAGTGGGGGCCCGCCTGCAACAGGGGCTGCTCTGGCCTGTCCACCGCCTAGCCGATGCGCTCATCTACCGCAAGGTGCGGCAGGCTTTGGGCCCCAATTTTCAACAGGCCATCAGCGGCGGCGGATCCCTGCCCGCCTATCTGGATCTGTTTTACGAGGTGGTGGGCATTTCCATCCTCAACGGCTACGGCCTTACCGAAACCTCGCCAGTGCTGTGCGCGCGCCGTCCCGACAACAATGTGCGCGGCACGGCTGGGCCCCCCTTGCCAGGCACGGAGTTTCGCATTGTGGATCCGGAAACCCGGCAGCCGCTGCCGCCAGGAGAAAAAGGGTTGATCCTGGCGCGGGGGCCACAGGTGATGATGGGCTACTACAACAATCCAGAAGCCACCGCCCAGGTGCTCAGCCCCGACGGCTGGTTTGAAACAGGGGATCTGGGCTGGCTCACCCCCGACGGGCAACTGGTGATCACCGGCAGGGCCAAGGACGTGATTGTGCTGCTTAACGGAGAGAACGTCGAGCCCCAGCCGCTGGAAGATGCCTGCCTGCAATCCCCCTACATCAGTCAGATTGTAATTGTCGGCCAAGACCAAAAGAAACTGGCTGCCCTCATCTACCCCAACCTGGAGGCCCTCAAGGCTTGGGCCGCCGAGCAAGGGATCCCGGCTGCTGAGGCCGAGCTGCTGGCCCACCCGCAGGTGCGCACGTTGATCTTGCGGGAGGTGCAAACCCGCATCCAGGAACGTCCCGGCTACCGGCCCCACGAGCAAATTGCCGACTTCCGCTTTTTGCCAGAGCCCCTGAGCGTGGAAAATGGCCTCCTGACCCAGACGCTGAAAATTAAGCGCAACCCAGTAGCCGAGCGCTATGCTCACCTTATCCAGGAGATGTACCCGACGGGGAGCTAAGTTTGGGATCCCCGTTGTTGCTCCAGGTAGCGCCGGAAGCTCTCCGGGGGAATGGCCCCCCGGTAGGCGCCGCAGTAGTAGAGGGTAAGCACTGCCTTGTAGGCCCAATCGGTCGGCACCACGTCCGGGAAGGGACTGGGCAGGGTGTCTGCTTGGTTGGCGGCACAGGCCTGCAAGATCTGCTCCGTGGTGAGCTGTTCGGCCAGATCGGGGGGCAGCTCCCGCAGGTTGGCCTGGGCAAAAGCAGTGCTGGGCAGGCAGAGAGCGGAAAGAGCCGTTGCCCAAAAACTAGGAGTGAGGAGGGATCGCCAGTTCACGGTTTTGGATGGTGGGCAAGTGTCCCTTTTCCAGGGTAATACGGGCCAACAGGGCGCTTGGATGCTGTTCTGAGATTAAGATGCAAAGAACCGGGGAGCGGCACCAGCGCAGATCCGGTCGAGTCTTTGCGGCCAGCGCTGGCCTTTCTCCAAGAAGACGACAACCCGATCCCTGCTGGGGGCCGCTGGTCTCAAAAACTGGCTGGGTGAACTCCTAGCTCAAAAAGCTGCAACAGCAGCAGGAGCAACTTCCCTCCCGGAAGGGAGCCCTGAGGTGCCACTCCCCTCCCTGGCAGGCGGATGATTGTGTTGAGAGCGCGATAAATCAAGGCCAATGAGCTTATCCAAAGGGCCAAGTTTTGACAGCCTGGATCCGCCGGATCCCAAGCTAATTGATGCCTGTGTGCACTGCGGCTTTTGTCTGACCACCTGCCCCAGCTACCGCGTCCTCGGCAAGGAGACGGACTCGCCGCGGGGACGCATCTACCAGATGGACGCCCTCAATCAGGGCCAAATCTCTCTCTCGGCAGCAGTGGTTTCCCATTTCGATACCTGCTTGGGCTGTTTGGCCTGTGTTACCGCCTGCCCCTCAGGGGTGCGCTACGACCGGCTGATTGCCGCCACCCGCCCGCAGATCGAGCGCAACTACCGCCGCAACCTCTGGGAGCACCTGTACCGCCAGTTCATCTTCTCCCTCTTCCCCTATCCGGAGCGGCTGCGGCCTCTGCTCTGGCCCCTTTGGCTCTACCAAAAAATGGGGATCGGCGCCTGGGTCCGGAAAGGGTTGGAAAAAGTCTCCCCGCGCCTGGCGGCCATGGAATCCCTCTTGCCCCCTCTGGAGGTGGAACAACTGCTGCCCAAGCACTACCCGGAGCGGATCCCGGCGGTGGGCAAGCGGCGCTTTCGCGTGGGGCTGATCCTCGGCTGCGTGCAGCGCCTGTTTGCCCCCCAAGTGAACGAGGCCAGCATTCGCGTGTTGACCCACAACGGCTGTGAGGTGGTGATCCCGCCGGCCCAGGGCTGTTGTGCGGCCTTGCCCCACCACCAAGGGCAACTGCAGCAGGCGGAAGCCCTCGCCCGCCGGATGGTGGATGCTTTTGCCGGCTACGAACTGGATGCCATTTTGGTGACTGCCTCCGGCTGCGGCCACACCCTCAAGGAGTACGGCCACCTTTTGGCCAAGGATCCCGACTACCGAGAGAAAGCGGCCCAGTTTGCGGCCAAAGTCAAGGATATCCAGGAGTTTCTCGCTCAGGTGGGGCTGACTGCTCCCCTGTACCCCCTGCAGCCGGATCCCTTGGTGCTGGCCTACCAAGATGCCTGCCACATGCTGCACGGGCAACGGCTCAGCCAGGAGCCGCGGCAACTGCTACGGCAAATTCCGGGGCTGGAACTGCGGGATCCCGTCGATGCCGCCCTCTGCTGTGGCAGCTCCGGCGTCTACAACCTGCTGCAACCCCAGATAGCAGATGAGCTGGGATCCCAGAAGGTGGCCAACCTGCTCAACACCGGTGCCCAGGGGATCGTCTCTGCCAATATCGGCTGCCGCCTGCAAATTCAGAAGCACCTGCACCTGCAGGGCAAGGCTGGGATCCCCATTTATCACCCGATGGAGCTTTTGGATCGTGCTCTCCAATTGTCTAGCTAGAGCTTGAGGGCGGCGCGGGGATCGTAGGACTGAACCCGTTGCAGCTTTTCGTAGAGCTCCCGCTCCTCCTCCGAAACACGGGTGGGCAAATAGATCTGAACTACCGCGTAGAAATCGCCCCGCTCCCCGTTGCCCTTGGGAAAACCCCGCTCTGCTAGGCGCAACTTTCGCCCTGGCTGCATTCCTGGTGGGATGCGCAGCTTCACCACCCCATCCAAGGTGGGCACCTCCACCTGGGCGCCCAAAACGGCCTCGCTGGGGCTGATGGGCAAGTCGCAGTAGACGTCAAACCCCTCAAGGCGGTAGAAGGGGTGCTCCTTCAGCTCGATCTTGAGATACAGGTCGCCAGCACCCCCATTAGGGTTGGGGTGGCCTTGGCCGCGCAGGCGAATCCGCTTCCCCGGTGTGATCCCAGGAGGGAGATTGACCTCCAACGTGCGATTCCCCCCCACCCGTAGGCGGCGTTTGCCCCCCTCAAAAGCTTCGGGAATGGTGAGCTGGATGGTGGCCTCCGCATCGTAGTTGGCGTTGCTGGCGGGGCTGGAGGAGCTGCTGCTGCGATCCGCGCCTGAGTTGCGCACCCGGCCCAGGAGTTGATCGATGAAGTCTTGAAAATCGTCAAATTGGCTGAAATCGACGCCACTGCTAAAACCGCTTCCCCCAAAGTCTTCGCTGAAGGAGCTGTCGCCAAAAGGGCTGCTGCTGTAAGGCTGGCTGTAGGTCTCCCGCTGGTAGCGGAACCCACCCTGCTGGTGGTACTGGCCGAATTGGTCGTATTGTCGGCGCTTGCTGGGATCCGAGAGAACTTCGTAGGCTTCGTTGATCTCCTTGAACTTCTCTTCGGCAGCTTTGTTGTTCGGGTTAACATCCGGGTGATATTTTCTTGCCAGGCGCCGATAGGCCTGCTTAATCTCGTCGGCGGTGGCCGTCTTGCTGACCCCCAAAATCTTGTAGTAGTCCTTAAAGTTTTGCATGGAGGCGTCCGCAGGCAAATTGCTGAGAATGGGCAGAAACCCAAGCAGTTGGCTTCCGACCCGTTGACACAAAGAGAAGAAGGCGGGCTAGACGCCATCGCCTATCCCGTCCCTCCTCATTATCGGTGCTGTGAATAAGGGTGGGATCCGCCCTGAACCAGGGGGCCGCAGAGGGATCCCACTGTTGTCACTTGGTCTCGGTGAAATCGGCGTCGATGACGTCGTCACTGCCGCCGGAGGTCGTCCCCGAGCCAGAGGGAGAGCTCGAAGCGGCGCCGGGCTGCTGATAGAGCTCGCTGCTCATGGCGTAAAGGGCCTCCTGCAGCTCCCGCTCTTTGCTCTGGATGGCGCTGTCGTCATCCCGCTGGATGGCCTCCCGCAGCTCTCGCACCAAGGTCTCGATTTGGCTGCGCTTGCTGGAGGAGATCTTGTCTCCCAGCTCCTTCAACTGCCGCTCAGCCTGGTAGGCCAGAGAATCGGCCTTGTTGCGGCGCTCGATTTTCTCGCGGCGGGCGCGGTCTTCGGCAGCGTATCTCTCGGCTTCGGCAATCATCCGCTCCACCTCTTTGCTATCGAGCGTGGAGGCGCCAGTAATGGAGATGCTCTGCTCCTTGCCGCTGCCCTTGTCTCTGGCCGTCACCTTGAGGATGCCGTTGGCGTCGATGTCGAAGGTCACCTCGATCTGCGGCACACCGCGGGGAGCCGGCGGGATCCCGTCCAGCTTGAAGCGGCCCAGGGACTTGTTGTCGCGGGCCAGCTCCCGCTCCCCTTGCACCACGTGGATTTCCACCGAGGTCTGCCCATCTTCGGCGGTGGAGAAGATCTCCGACTTGCGGGTGGGGATGGTGGTGTTGCGCGGGATCAGCTTGGTGGCAATACCGCCCAGGGTTTCCACCCCCAAAGACAAGGGGGTGACATCCAGCAACAACACATCTTTGACCTCGCCCGCCAGCACACCGGCCTGGATGGCAGCACCCACGGCCACCACCTCATCAGGGTTGACAGTTTGGTTGGGCTCTTTGCCTAGCAGCTCTCTCACCAGCCGCTGCACCGCCGGGATGCGGGTGGAGCCGCCCACCAACACCACTTCGTTGATGTCGGCCTTGGTGAGCTTGGCATCCCGCAGGGCTTGCTCCACCGGCCCTTTGCAGCGCTCCAGCAGGTCGGCGCAGAGGTGTTCAAACTGGGCTCGGGAGAGCTTCAGCTCCAGGTGCTTTGGACCATCGGCAGTGGCGGTGATGAAGGGCAGGTTGATGGTAGTCTCGGAGACACTGGACAGCTCGATCTTGGCCTTCTCGGCAGCTTCCGTCAGCCGCTGCAGGGCCTGCCGGTCTTGCCGCAGGTCGATCCCTTCCATGCGCTTGAACTCTTCGGCCATCCAGTCGACAATCTTCTTGTCGAAGTCGTCGCCACCCAACTGGGTATCGCCGCTGGTGGCTTTCACCTCAAAGACCCCATCTCCCACCTCCAGGATGGACACGTCGAAGGTGCCACCGCCCAGGTCGAAGACGAGGATGGTCTCGTTGTTGCGCTTGTCCAAGCCATAGGCCAAAGAAGCCGCCGTCGGCTCGTTGATGATGCGCAGCACTTCCAAGCCGGCGATCCTCCCGGCATCTTTGGTGGCCTGCCGCTGCGAGTCGTTAAAGTAGGCAGGGACGGTAATGACGGCTTGGGTAACCGGTTGGCCCAGGTAGCGGCTGGCATCGTCCACCAGCTTGCGCAGCACCATGGCCGAGATTTCCTCGGGGGCAAATTCTTTGTTCATGCGGGGTGAGTACAACTTGACGTTGCCCCGCTCGTCCCGCCGCACCTGGTAGGAGACCCGCTTGGCATCGACGTTCAGCTCATCGTACTTGCGCCCGATGAAGCGCTTAACGGAGTAAAAAGTGTTCTCGGGGTTGAGCACCGCTTGGCGACGGGCCATCTGTCCCACCAGGCGCTCCCCATCTTTAGTGAAAGCGACCACCGAGGGTGTAGTGCGGCTCCCCTCGGCATTGGGAATGACAGTGGGGACGCCCCCTTCCATTACGGCGACAACCGAGTTGGTTGTGCCCAAGTCAATTCCTACAACTTTTCCCATCGGCTCCTTGTTCTCCTTTTGTTCAAGACGTTACCTCGGCTACCGCCGCCAGGCTGTATGAAGTAGCTTGGGCAGCCAATCCGTGAAAATTCAGCAGGTATTTAGCCGTTTTCTGGGTCGATCCTAACCAGCAGGGCATTGCGGTCAGGGCGAGAATGCCGCCCATTTCTGGCAACTGGAAGGCAGAGCAGTTACGGATCTCCGTACCTGCCGGGGCCTTGCTTCCAGGGCCGCTTGGGGCAAGGGCGGCTAGCTCTGGATAAGCTCCAGGGCTTCCAGGCTGCGGGCCACAACGGTTTCGGCCAGGGGCAGGTAGCCCATTGCTTCGGCCAGAGCCTGTCCTTCGCTGAGGGCCCAGCGCAGCACCGCCCGCAGGGCAGTGGCAATAGCGGGATCCCGGTACTGGCGGTAGGCCAGGATCCAGGTGTAGGTGACGATAGGATAAGCCCCGGCGCCGGACGGATCCGGCTCAAAGGCCCGCAGGTTCTCAGGCAGCTCGATTTCGCTCAGGGCCAGGGCCGAGGCTGCGGGGGTGGGGAGGACAAACTCGCCGCGGCGGTTTTCCAGGGCCGCCACCGATAGATCCAGGTCGCGGGCGTAGACCGATTCCACATAGCCAATCACCCCTTCGCTGTAGAGCATCTGGGCGCTCATGCCCTCATTGCCCTTGACCCCAATCCCCACCGGCCACTCCAAGGACATGCCGACACCAATCTCGGCGGCCCAAGTGGGGTCGATGGCGGCCAGGTGGCGGGTAAAGGTGTCGGTGGTGCCGCTGCCATCGGAGCGGTAGCAGACGGCGATGGGCAGGTCGGGGAGCTCCAAATCGGGGTTGAGGGCCAAAATCTGCGGATCCCGCCACTGGGTAATCTGGCCGCGGAAGATCTGCACCAAGACGGAGCGGGACAGCTTGAGGCCGGAGCGGATCCCGGGCAGGTTGTAGCCGACGGCAATGCTGCCTGCTGTCATCGGGATCATGACCACGCCCCGCTTCACCTCGGCAATCTCGGCATCGGTCATGGCCACGTCGCTGGCGGCAAAGTCCACCGTCTGGTCGATAAATTGGCGGATCCCGGTGGCACTGCCCACCGGCTGGAAGTTGATTTCCACTTTGGGATCCACCTGGCGGTAGTCGGAAAACCAGCGCAAATACAGAGGGGCCGGGAAGGTAGCCCCAGCCCCGTTGATCAACACAATCTCCCCGGAAGACTGGCTGTCGGCAACAGGGACAGCATCGCCGGCTTGGCCAGAACGGGATCCCTGTTGGCAGGCGCTTAGGCCGGCAGCAGCCAGCAACGACAGCAGCATTTCTCGACGGCGGCAGCGGGGCAGTTGAACCATGGCTGAGGCGCTCCAAGCTCTCCGCCCCGATCCTTAGTCTTGCCCACGGAGCTCTGTCAAGGGCTGCCATCTTTAGCTCTGGCAAGCACCAGAGGGGGCAACTTCCCGCAAAAGTCGGCTTCTTCTCTTCACCAACTGGTCGCCGATCCCCGCAGGGTTCGCTGCGCGCTCCGGCAAAAACGGGGATCCCAACTCTGTCTTTGTCTCAAGACGGAAAACAGAGCTTGCTCGAGAAAAACAAAGAAAAACAGCGAAAGAAAGAGAATGAAAGAGTTGAGTTCTGCAGCAACTGCAGAGGGATCCCCAGGCCAAAGCCTTATCTGGCAAGGCTTAGCCGGTTTCGGGCCGGATCCCCCCTGCCTTGGAAAAATCTTGACATATCTTGGAATAGAGCAATATATTGTGGATTCTGTGCAGAAATCCTGCGCTGTTTACATCTCGGTATCTGGGGGACTACTATGCCGACTTTGACTCGTTCTCCCTGGACACTGCGAGACAGCGAAAAGCTCTATCGCATCTCCGGTTGGGGGGATCCCTACTTCCGTATCAACGCCGCCGGTCATGTGGAGGTAACCCCACAGGGCCTACAGCAGCAGGAACCTGGCATCGACCTGTACCACCTGGTAATGGATCTAGTGGCGCGGGGTTTGCAGTTGCCTTTGTTGATTCGCTTTCCCGAGATCGTGGCCGACCGCATGCGGCGGCTTTGCGAGAGCTTTCAGCAGGCCATCGAGCGCTTTGGCTACCCCAACGTCTATCGGGGGGTTTACCCGGTCAAGGTGAACCAGCAGCGCCACCTGGTGGAAGAGGTGGTCAAGCACGGTCGCGCCTACCACTTTGGGCTGGAGGCAGGCTCCAAGCCGGAGCTGTTGATTGCCCTGGCTCTGCTGGATACACCTGGGGCTTTGTTGATCTGCAACGGCTACAAAGACCGCGATTTTATGGAAACGGCTCTCTTGGCCCAGCGGCTGGGGCGCACCCCCATCATCGTCCTGGAGCGGCTGCAGGAGCTGGAGCTGGTGCTGCAGGCTGCCGAGCACCTGGGCATTGATCCCATCCTGGGGGTGCGGGCCAAGCTCTCAGCCCAAGGGATCGGGCGTTGGGGCACCTCGGCTGGGGATCGGGCCAAGTTCGGCCTCACGGCCACGGAGATGTTGCAGGTGGTGGAACGGCTGCGGGAGGCCGGCAAGCTGCACTGTCTGCGTCTGTTGCACTACCACATTGGCTCGCAGATCTCGATGGTGAGCGTGCATGGGCGGGCCGTGCGGGAGGCCAGCCAGATCTACATCGAGCTGGTCAAACTGGGGGCGCCGATGGGCTATCTGGATATCGGCGGCGGCTTGGGGGTTGATTACGACGGATCCCAGTCCACCAGCCATTTCTCCCAGAGCTACAGCTTGGAGGATTACGCCGCCACCGTGGTGCAGACGGTGCTGAGTGCCCTGCAGCCGCACGGGATCCAGCCGCCGGTGCTGGTGACCGAAAGCGGGCGGGCCCTGATGTCCCACCAGTCGGTGCTGGTCTTTGACGTCCAGGATGTCAACGCCGCCAGCCCCTATCCCATGCCCACCCAGCTCACGTCCGATGCCGAGGTGATCCAGAAGCTAAATCAGCTTTACTACGAGATCCGGCCCGAGACCCTGGTGGCCGACTATCGCCGCTGCCAGGAGCTCAAAGAAGCCGCCCTGCGCCAATTTACCGAGGGATCCCTCAGCTTGCGGGAGCGGGCCGAGGTGGAGCGGCTGTTTTGGAACTGCTCCGACAAGATCTGCACGCTGGCCTACGAGCAGCACCAGGCAGGGCAGCCGGTGGCGGTGGATCTTCTGGATCTGGACGAAATGCTGGCCAGCATCTACTACGGCAATTTCTCCCTCTTCCAATCCCTGCCGGATAGCTGGGCCATCGACCAAGTGTTTCCCATCATGCCCATCCACCGTCTGGACGAGGAGCCGCGCCAGTGGGCCACCTTGGCGGATCTGACCTGCGACAGCGACGGCAAGATCAACCGCTTCTTTGGCGAAGACGGGCAGATCACCTCGGTCTTGCCGCTGCACGATCCCGATGGGCAGCCCTACCTGCTGGGGGTGTTTCTGGGAGGCGCCTACCAGGAGATCCTGGGGGATCTGCACAACCTGTTTGGCGACACCAACGCCGTGCACATCCGCACCCGTCCCGGCGGCTACCAAGTCACCCAAGTCATCAAGGGGGACACCATCGGCGAAGTGCTGAGCTGGGTACAGTACAACAGCGAAGATCTGGTGGAAACCCTGCACCACGCCACCGAAGCCGCCCTGCAACGGGGCCAAATTAGCCTAGCCCAGGCCCGCGCTTTGCAGCAGCACTTTGAAGACAACCTGCGGGCCTACACCTACTTGCACCGCTGACGGGGGTAGTGGGTAGGGGCAAAGGCCTAGGCTAAAAAGTAAACAGCAGGGGATCCCGGTTGTGGGCCGGGATCCTTTTTCTGACCAAAACAAAAAAGACTGGTGGACGAGATGCCACCAGCCTTGGCCAGTTCCCTGTGAGTGAGCTGATGCCGTCGTTGCCAACGTCTTCAACCCAGCTCTAGTCTCTGGCGTTTTCCCCCCTCTCGAAGTGATCCGGATCACTCGGTTAAGAATCCCTCAACTAGCGGCAAAGGTTAAGACAGAGGCAGGGCATTAAAACAAGGGCAATTGCTGCTCTTCCCCTTCAGCAAGGCTTGCAGGATCCGCC